>JACQVE010000262.1 GCA_016209965.1 Gemmatimonadota bacterium
GTGGGAGAGCGCAGTGAACCTGCGCAGCCCCGGCTTCGAGGTGAACGACCTCGCCTTCCTGACGCGCGCAGACTACGTCTGGATGAACACCAACCTCGGGCGCCAGTGGACGCAGCCCACGCGCTGGTACCGCCGCGCCGACCTCATGCTGGGGGCACAGCAGCAGTACAACTTCGACGGCGACCTCACCGACCGGCAGTTCCACGGCTGGGCGGGCAGCCAGCTCGCTAACTACTGGTGGATCAACGGCATGGCCATCCACCGCCCGGAAACCTTCGATGACCGGCTCACCCGCGGCGGCCCGGTCGTACGCCGCGCGGCCAACTGGTTCGTCGCCGCCAACCTGAACACGGACTGGCGCAAGCCTGTGGTGCTGGGCTTCTTCCCCAGCTACGGCTGGAACGCGGAGGGCAGCCACAGTTCCAACCTGGGCATGGACCTGCGCCTCAAGCCGACCTCGAGCTTCGCCGTCTCGCTAGGGCCGTCCTTCAGCCGCAGCGGCAGCACGGCGCAGTTCGTGCGCCGCTTCGATGACGGGAACGCCAGCCACTTCTACAGCCAGCGCATCGTCTTCGCCGACCTGGTGCAAAGGACGCTGGCCATGGACACCCGACTGAGCGCGACCTTCTCGCCCACGCTCACCCTCGAAGTGTTCCTGCAGCCTTTCGTCGCCTCGGCCGATTACCGCAACTTCAAGGAGTTCGCCGCGCCGCGCCGACTGGCCAAGAACCGCTACGACGCCGCGCAGCTCCGGGCCATCTCCTCCGCAGAAGGCCGGGACAGCGCCTACGTGCTGGATCCCGACCGCGACCCCGCCACCCGCAACTTCTCCTTCGCCAATCCCGACTTCAACTTCCGCTCGCTGCGCGGCAACGCCGTGCTGCGCTGGGAGTACCGCCCGGGCTCGACCCTCTACCTGGTCTGGCAGCAGGAGCGGAGCGGCAGCGAGCCGTTGGGCGACTTCGACTTCAGCCGCGATGCCGCGGCAGTCTTCCGCGAGAAGCCGAACAACATCTTCCTGATCAAGGCCACCTACTGGTCCGGGAAGTAAACCGAACCGGCCCCTCCCCCTTACTCTTGACCAGCCGCCTTGTCCAGCGCCTGGCGCTGGTAGCTGACCTGGCCCCCCACAATCGTGTAGTCCACGCGCGCGTCCAGGATCGCCGCCTCCGGCACGCTCAGAATGTTCCTGGAAAGGACGACGATGTCCGCCAGCTTGCCGGGCGTGAGCGAGCCCTTGATGTCCTCCTCGAACGCGGCGTATGCATTGGCCAGGGTGTAGGAGCGGAGCGCCTCCTCCCGCGTCATGCGCTGCCCGGGGTAGAAAACCTCGCCGGTGCTCATGCGCCGGGTGACCGTGGCATAGAAGCAGCCAATCGGGTCCACATCCTCGACCGGCGCGTCCGTGCCGTTGCTCACCACCGCCCCGCTGCGGAGCAAGCTCCGCCAGACGTAAGCGCCGGATTCGGCCCGCTCGGGGCCCAGCCGCTTGAGCACCCAGGGGCCATCCGAGGTGGCATGCACACCTTGCATGGACGCAATCACTCCCAGTTGGCCGAAGCGCGGGATGTCCGCCGGATGGAGGTGCTGCGCATGCTCGATGCGCCAGCGCACGTCCCTCTTCTCCGGGTGCGCCCGGAAGACCTGCTCGTAGACGTCCAGCACCTCGCGGCTGCCGCGGTCGCCAATTGCATGAGTATTGACCTGGAAGCCGTGCTCGAGGGCCAGCTCGGCCACGCGACGCAGCTCCTCCAGCGGCTCCAGCGTGTGGCCCGTCTCGCCGGGCAGGTCCAGGTACGGCTCGAGCAGCCAGGCGCCGTGCGTGCCCAGCGCGCCATCGATCTGCCGCTTGATCGAGCGTACGGTCAGGAAATGATTGCCGTACCCGATGAGGCGCTGCGCCGAGAGGTTGGCGGCCAGCTCGTCGTAGCCCTGGGTGCGGATCATGGCGTACATGCGGACGGGAAGGCGGCCCTCGTCGACCAGCCGCTTATAGAAGTCGATCGTGGGGAAGGAGACCCCGGCGTCGTGGAAGCTGGTGATACCCTTGGAGAGCGCCTCCTCGGCCGCCAGCTCGGCAAACCGGCGCGTCTCCGCCTCGACCTGCTCCGGCGCACGCCCGGCCTGCGCCCGCGCCTGCGCCTCGCCCACCAGCCGCTGCGCCGACTCGCGCAACAGACCCGTGGGATTACCCTCGGCGTCCCGCACAATCCGCCCGCCGGGCGGGTCCGGCGTCTCGCGCGTGATGCCGGCCAGCTCGAGAGCCCTGGCATTGGCAAAGCCGGCGTGCCCACTGGCGTGTGTGAGAATCACGGGATTGTCCGGGCTCACCCGGGACAGCTCGTGATGCAGCGGCACGCCATCAATGGTCACCGGGGGCGGAGGGTTCCACTTCTCCTGGTGCCAGCCCCGGCCGGTGATCCACTCGCCCGGCCGGGCGCGCGCGGCCGCCGCGCCCACCATAGCGACGATGTCGTCCCAATTATGCGCGCGCGTCAGGTCCAGCATCGCCTTGCGCCGGCCCAGACTCAGGAAGTGGCCGTGCCCCTCGATGAAGCCCGGCATGGCCAGCCGCCCTTGCAGGTCGATCACGCGCGTGCTCGGGCCAATGGTGCGCCGGATCTCGGCGTTGCCGCCTACTGCGATAATGCGGTCGCCCACGACCGCCAGCGCCTCGGCCCGCGGCCGGGCACTGTCCACGGTCACGACCACGCCGTTGTGCAGCACCAGGTCCGCGGGCAGGATCTGCGTCCGCGAGCTGCAGCCCCCGGCCATCAGAAGGGAAAAGACCAGGGCGGACAGCGCCGGAGGCCGCCCGACTGCGAGTCGAGAGGTCACGTGTTTCTCCTGGGCACGGTTACGCTGATTCACTGCAGCCGCACGTCGGCCCACTACTGGTTTCGCGCGGGTCCGAGAAGATGGGGCCGGGAGCGGTGCTCGACTAGGCCTTTGTAGCTCTTGAGGTGGCGCAGCGCCGCGACGCGGTCGCCCTGGCGCTCGTAGAGGCGGGAAAGGTTGAAGTGCGCGTCGGCGAAGTCCGGCTGGGCCTCCAGCGCTTGATGATAGGCCTGCTCGGCCTCGGCTGGCCGGCGCAGGTCCTCGAGCGCTATGCCGAGGTTGAAGGCCGCGGTCGCGTGGCGCGGGTTGGCCGCCAGCGCGCCGCGGTAGTGCCTCTCGGCGTCGCTTACGCGCCCGTCCTCGTGCAGCAGTCTGCCCAGGTTGACCAGTGCGTCCGCATGCGTCGGGTCTTGCTCCAGGGCACGCACGTAGGCGCGCCGCGCCTCGGCCCGCGCACACGCCTCCAGGTCCAGCGCCAGGGCGTACCAGTCGTCCGCGTCCATCTCGCCGCCCGCCTCCTGCGCGGCCTGCACCGCGCGACGCGCCAGTGGCTCGACCTGCGTGGCCAGTTCGGAGACGGCAAAATCGAAGAGGAACTGCCCCGACTCCGGGTTCCAGGTGGTCCGGCCATCGCTCACCAGGACGCGGTCGCCCTGGGCGGCGATGCGGACTTCCGATAGCGAACGGCCGCGCGGGAGCTGCTGCTGCAGCCGGCTCAGTGCCCGGCGGATGCGCCGCGCCGGCACCCGCGCCGCGGCCAGCCCCTTGGCCGTGCGCAAGAGCACCAGGTCCTGGAAGGAGAAGCGATACTCGCCGCGAGGGCCGCGGCCCGGTGTGAGGAAACCGGAGCGGGCGAACGCCCGCACCTGGCGTATGGGTAGACCCAGCAGGCTGGCGACGTCGCGCGAGGTGTAGGACTTCATCGCCCCCGCCCGTCGGACCAGGTTTCTAGCGCCTGGCGGCTGCCTTTGTCGCCGCCGGCCGGCGCTCGACCCGCCTGGCTGGCTTGCGCTCCGCCGCCGCACCCGGCTCGGCCCTGGCCAGACTGGCCTTGAGCGCCTCCATCAGGTCGATGATCTGCGTCTTCGGCTCCTCCGCCGGCGCCGCCGTGATGTCCTCCCCCTCGACCTTGCGCTGGATCAGCTCGAGGACCCGCTCGCGCACGTCATCCTGGTAGGCGGCTGGACGGAACGCGTCCGATTTGATCTGCTCGACGAGCTGCACCGCCAGCTTCAGCTCTTCCGGCTTGACCTGGCCATCGCCAATGGGCACTTCCGAGAAGGAGCGCACCTCGTGCGCGTAGCGGAGCTGCTCCATGACCAGCCCATTCTCCATGGGCCGCAGCAGCACCAGGTACTGCTTGCCGCGCGCGGCATAGCGCCCCAGTGCCGACATGCCGGTCTCGCGCATGGCCGCGCCCAGCAGCCGGTAGGCGCGGTCGCCGCCCTTGTCCGGGCCCACGTAGTACGACTTCTCGACCCAGATGCGGTCCACCTCGCCCGCGGGCACGAACTCGGCAATCTCGATCGAGCCGTCGCCCTTCTCCTCCAGCGCCTTCAGCTCCTCCGTGGTGAATACGACGTACTTGTTCTTGGCGAACTCGTACCCCTTCACCATCTCGTCCTTCTCGACCTTCTCCCCATCCTGCGCGCACACGTACTGCTGCTTCAGCCGCGAGCCACACTTCTGGTGCAGCCAGTTGAACGAGATGTTGGCGGACGGCTCGCCCGCGGCGTAGAGTTTCACCGGGACGGAAACCAGGCCGAACGAAACTGTGGCGGAACCGATTGGACGTGCAGCCATAACAACAGTATAGCCCGAGTTTCGAGGACCCCGCAAGGGATAAACCATTGCCTGATTCCCTGAAAGCTTACCGGGAGAAGCGCGCGCTCGAGCGCACCCCCGAGCCGGCCGGCGCGGTGGCGGAGGCGACGTCGCACCTGTTCGTCATCCACAAGCACGCGGCGCGGCAGCTCCATTACGACCTGCGCCTCGAGATGGACGGAGTGCTGCGCTCCTGGGCGGTGCCCAAAGGCCTGTCGCGCGACCCGGCGGAGAAGCGCCTGGCCGTGCGGGTCGAGGACCACCCCCTCGAGTACGGCGACTTCGAGGGCGTCATCCCGGAGGGGAACTACGGCGCGGGCGCGGTCATCGTGTGGGACCGGGGCGAGTGGGTGCCGGTCGAGGATCCAGCACAGGGGCTCGAGAAGGGGAAGCTCCTGTTCGAGCTCAAGGGCTACAAGCTGCGCGGCCGCTGGACGCTGGTGAAGCTCAAGAAGAGCGAGAAGGACTGGCTCCTCATCAAGGAGCGGGACGCCCTGGCCGTGGCCGGCGCAGACGACTTCTCCGAGGCCTCCGTCCTCTCCGGCCTCACGGTCGAGGAGCTGGGTGCCGGCGGGGACCGGGCGGCGGCGCTGCGTGCAGAGCTCGAGCGGCTGAAGGCGCCGCAGCGGGCCGTGGCGTTAGCGGAAATCGAGCCCATGCTGGCCGAGACACGGGACCAGCCCTTCTCGCGCGCGGGCTGGATCTACGAGCTGAAGTACGACGGCTACCGCGCGCTGGGCGGGCGAGCGGCGGGCGAGGGGCAGCTCCGCCTGCGCAGTGGGGCTGACGCGACGGCCACTTTCCCCGAACTCACCCGGGCACTCGCCGCCCTGCCCTTCGACGGCATCATTCTGGATGCCGAAATCGTGGTCTATGACGACGCCGGGCGCCCCAGCTTCCAGCGGCTGCAGCAGCGCTCGCGGCTCACCCGGCCGGCGGACATCCGGCGCGCGGCCGTCGAGCTGCCGGCCTCACTCTACGCCTTCGATCTGCTGGCGCTCGAGGGGTTCGACCTCCGGACACTGCCGCTCGTCGAGCGGAAGGCCCTGCTCCGCCGCGTGCTGCCGCCCGCCGGCGCACTGCGCTATTCGGACCACATCGAGGAGCAGGGCGAGGCCTTCTACCGCGAGGTCGCCAGGCTGCAGCTCGAGGGCATCGTCGCCAAGAAGGCGGACTCGCGCTACCGCGCGGGGCGCTCGGCCGACTGGATCAAGGTGCGCGTGGACCGGACCGACGACTTCGTGGTGGTAGGCTTCACCCGGCCCGGGGGCGCGCGCGCGGGCTTCGGCGCGCTGCACCTCGCCGCCTACGAAGACGGGCGGCTGGTCTACGCCGGGCGCGTGGGCACCGGCTTCGATACCAGACAACTGCAGGCGATCCGCGCCGAGCTGGACGCGCGGTTGCGCGACTCGCCCGCCTGCGAGGGCGCGCCCAGCGGCAAAGCCCACGCCTGGGTCGAGCCGGAACTGGTGTGCGAGGTGCGCTACAAGGAGTGGACCGAGGAAGGGCTGCTCCGCCAACCTGTGTTCCTGCGGCTGCGCGAGGACAAGCCGCCGGAGCAGTGCGTGAAGCGGGGCGGCGCGGCAGCCCTGGAGGCGACCGCGCTTGCAGATGCGGATGCGGGCGCCCATGCGGGCGCAGGCGCGCGCAGCCGTGCGCGCAAAGGCGCCGGGGCGGGCACGGGCACGGGCACGGGCACGGGCACGGGCACGGGAGCGGACGAGAGGGTGGTGCATTTCAGCAACCTGGACAAGGTGTTCTGGCCGGAGGAGGGGTACACCAAGGGCGACCTAATCGCATATTACCGCGCGGCCGCCCCGTGGCTGCTCCCGTACCTCAAGGACCGGCCGGTAGTGCTGACGCGCTATCCCGACGGCATCCAGGGCAAGTCCTTCTTCCAGAAGGATGCGCCCGAGTTTGCGCCCGAGTGGATCCGGCGGGTGCGTCTGTGGAGCGAGGACTCGCAGCGCGAGCTCAGCTACTTCGTCGCCGAGGACGAGCCCGCGCTCCTGTACATTGCCAACATGGCGTCCATCCCCCTGCACATCTGGGCCAGCCGTGTAGCCACCCTGCAGCTCCCGGACTGGTGCATCCTGGACCTGGACCCCAAGGAGGCGCCATTCCGACACGTGGTCGAGGTGGCGCGCGCGCTGCACGCGTTGTGCGAGGAGATCGAGCTGCCCTGCTATGTGAAGAGCAGCGGCTCCTCGGGGCTGCACGTGCTCGTGCCGCTGGCACGCCAGTGCACCTACGAGCAGTCCCGGCTGCTGGCAGAGCTGCTGGCGCGCGTGGTGGCCGCCGAGCTGCCCGAGGTCGCGACGATCCAGCGCGTGATCTCGAAGCGGGATGGGCGCGTGTACGTGGATTACGGGCAGAACGGGCACGGCCGGCTGCTGGTCGCGCCCTTTAGCGTACGCCCGCTGCCCGGCGCGCCTGTGTCCACGCCGCTCGAATGGAAGGAAGTGAATGCCCGGCTGGACATCGCCAGCTTCACGATCCGCACGGTGCCCAGACGGCTCGCCCGCATGAAGCACGACCCGCTGCGTGCCGTGCTCGAGGCGAAGCCGGACCTGGCGGCGGCCCTGGAGCGGCTGCAGGCGCGGCTATGAGTCTCTACCCGGTGGAACCGTGATCGGGGTCCGCGTCCGCTCGTCGGAAGGGCGTGTAGCGGTGAGGCCATGAGCTCAGCCCACGGGCCTCTCGCCACCGACCACGAGATTGACGCTGGGACGACAGCGGGGCGTGTCTCCGGGCTGGTGCTTCGCCCGGAAGACGCCAGGGCACTGTTCGTCCTGGCGCACGGCGCGGGCGCCGGCATGCGCCACCGCTTCCTGGAGGCGGTGGCGCGAGAGCTGGCGGCGCGTGGCCTCGCGACGCTGCGCTACCAC
>JACQVE010000263.1 GCA_016209965.1 Gemmatimonadota bacterium
AGTAGCAGGTGCGGCCGGCGCTCGGGCGGCAGTCTCAGCCAGGCCAGGGCCGTGTCCACCCGCGCCTCGTTGGGGACCCGCGCGTTGTAGAGCCTGTAGTACGTGGGGCGCACGCCCTGGATCGGCGCCTCCGTCCCCACCCAGAAGTAGGCCGCGCTGACCACTCCCTGCTTTTCGGCCGTCACCCAGATGGGCTCGCCGCCGTACCAGCGCCCGTCCTGCACTGCGGAGCGGTCTCGCATGCGGTACGTCGCGCCCAGGCCCGGGTCATAGAACTCGTTACCCACCAGCCCGTGGCGTTCCGGGTACAGCCCGGTGGCGATCGAGTAGTGGTTGGGGAAGGTTTTCGCGGGGAAGACGGGGATCAGCGCGTCGGCGCGGGTGCCGGCCTGCGCGACTCGCCGGAAGTTGGGCAGCTCGAAGCGGTCCAGGTAGTCGTGGCGAAAGCCGTCGAAGGAGACCATGATGACGTAGGGGCGCTCGCTCGAGTTGCCCCGGAATCCGTCTGCCGGCCGGGGGCCGCAGGCCAGTGCCTGGGCGAGGGCGAGGAGCGCCAGCAGGAAGGGCGCGGCTGCGGTGGAGAGGCGGCGTCGCCACCGACGGTGTTCTCCGTGCGCGCGCCCTACCGGCGAGTTCGGGCCCGTGTGTTGCACCATTGCCAGACGCTTCATTCCTGCTGGAGGCTCCTACTGGCTCGTCACTGAAATTCCGGTGGCATTCGACTGCGGCTGCATCCTGAGCCACTTGAGCCACTAATGATCAGCCGATACAGGGTACGCCCCGGTCCCGGGCGTGATTATCTTACAAACTTTGTTCCAGGCCGGCTTGCGGCGCCGTCCCGTCGGGCGCCGGCGCGTAGCCCCTTCCACGTTCTGCTACGCATTTTCGCCGTCGGCAACGCGATCCGCAACTTCGAGAGCGGCTGGCAGACTGCGCCGCAGCCTGATTCGTTGTTGGCGCCGGGGAACCTTCCGACTCTACAAACCGGTTGGAACACTCGACGGCGCGAAGAGGAACGCGCTCCAGTCACAACATCATCAGGAGAAATGGATGCGTTCAGTATGGGCGGGGCTACAAACGGCGGTAGTGGTAGGTGCGTCGCTCTCGGTCATTAACCATCCGGAACTGCTGAGGGGGCGTCTGCACGGCTCCATGATCCCGCCCTTCCTCAAATTCGCGGTCCCGTTCCTGGTGGCGGTGCACTCGCGCTGGCGGCTGTCCCGCGAATGGCGCAGCCGGACGACCGAGCATGAGTGAACGCGCGGACGGATCCCCCGCGGGGACGGCGTGGGCGGGTCCCGAATGAGGAGAGCTTCGGCGCCATGATGACGCCGACCCATTTCCTGGTCACCGGCTTTGCCGTACACCGGCTGCGCAGGACGGGGACCCCGGTGCCTCTGGGCCCGGCGCTGCTCGGCGCCGTGCTGCCCGACTTCCCGCTGGCGCTGCTGACGCTATGGTACTTGGCGGTGCCGCGGGCAGCCAACCCGGCGACGGGGAATGATGTGTTCGGAGAGCTGTACGACCGGTACTTCTTCCACGAGCCGGCCTGGATCGCCGCCCACAACGCGCTCCACGCCCCGCTCATCCTGGCGGGGTTGTTCGCCGCCGGCTGGGCGCTCGCCCGGTGGGGAAGGACCGGGGGGATGGCACTGTGCTGGTTCGCAATCTCGGCGGCAGTGCACACCGCGCTCGACACCGTGAGCCACCACACCGACGGCCCGCTGCTCCTGTTTCCTGTCGACTGGTCCTTCCGCCTGCAGGCGCCGGTGAGCTACTGGGACCCGCGCTACGGCGGCGCCATCTTCGTGCGACTCGAAATCGCGCTGGACGTGCTGCTCGCCCTCTACTTCCTGGCCGCCTTCCTCGAGCGGCGGCGCGTCCGCGGCGAGCCTCGGAGCGAGCGCCCGGGCGGGCCACGCGTTGGCGCCGCTTCCTAGCGGCCGCCCGAAGGCGGCCCCGGTGACTTCGCACCTGGGGATCATCGCCAGTCGTTCTAGATACCCCATGGGGTACTTGACTTCATACGGGCCAGGGTATAAAATGGAGCCGCGGGATCCGTCCGCGTTTTTCGCAGGGACACATACCCCACTGGGTATGAAGCCGCGCACGAAACACCTCGTCCATCGAGGCACCGGAGCCATGGCCGGCGCCGATGCCGATGGCGCTTCGCTGGTCCTGCTGGATCCGGAAGCTCTCGCCCCTCTACTTCGGGAGCTAGACGGCGTTGAGCGGGACGTCCGGCGGATTCGGGCGCTGCTCCGGGCCGGGGAAGAATGCATGGGCCTACTGGATACGATCTGTGGAATCCGGGACAGGATCGAGCGCTTCGCCGGGATCCTCCTAGACGCGCATCTGGAGGATTGTTTCCGGGGCGGCGTCCGCTCTCCGGGTGGCGGAAGGCGAATCCGGCAACTCGCCGCGAGGCTGCCACACGCCCTCCGGCGGCTCTAACGGTCCGGCGGGTTGCCCTCCGGCGTAGACCTGGCTGGGCACCGGGGGTCCGGCCGAGCGCGCCGTGGAACGATCCGATACGCCGGATCGTTACAGGGTGGGGGCGGATGCACCGGCCGGCGCAAACGAAACGAGGACGCGGCAGCGCGCTCCGCCGCCCCCAGGCGCGTCGGCGGCGCGTGCCGGACGGCACCGGAGATTGGACATGGCCGACGCGAAGTCCCTGCACCTCGATGCAATGATGGCGCGCCAGCTCCGCGCGGATCTGAGCCACCTCGAGGGCGAAGTATGGAAGATCCGGCGGCTGCTCTCGACGGATCAAAGCTGCGAGGAGGTCATCGCCGCCTTCCTGCGCCTCAAGGCGGACGTGAACCGGATCGCGCACGAAATGCTTCGCGGGCATCTGGAGAGCTGCGTCTTCCGCCGCCCCTCGCTGGAAAGCGACGAGGAGGGGCTGCGCTCGCTGCGGTTCCTTCTGGACAGCGCCCTGGCCTGACGGGAGCGAAATGAGCGCCGAGATCTCGGAACTTTGCGGCCATTACGCGATCGTGCTCCTCCGCGACATCGGGCCATTGAAGGTATTCGGCCTCGCCTCTCCGTGCTGCATCGCCCGGGTGGTCGCCGCCGATGAGGTGGGCCTCTGGATCGAGCATCCGAGTTGGGGGCGCGGCTACCTTCCGGCCCCGCGCGTCGCGCACGTCCTCATCCGCTGGGAGAACCTGGAGTCGCTGGCCGCATTTCCCGGCCTCGCGCTCGACGACCTGGAGCTGAGCTGCATCATTGACGCACGGGACGAACTGCACGCCCATCCCGTCGGCTTCCAGGCGGCAGCGAACGCGCAATGAAGGAGCGGGGATCCATGATCCCCAGGTGGCCGGGGGCGAGCCGTCGTGGTCTGACGCCGCCAACAGCGGGCATTGGCAGCCGCGATCCGGCGGATGGAACGACAACGGTCGACGAACCGTTTAGTTGCTGATTAGTTGCTGAGACCGCATTTGACTCGCACCTGACCCGAGACCAGGACGGAAATGCCAACCGAGCCGGCCAGAGCCAGCCATTCGTATGGCCTCCCACATACCCATGGGGGTAATTGGGCCGGCCAACCGCGGGCCACCGTCGTAGCGCCTGCCGGGAGTGGCCACCGGGGTTTGGCCTCCAAGGATCCGAGCGTGTCGAGTGGCTGGGCAGACCGGCGCCGGCGCGCGGACTTCGAGCGTGAGGCGCTGCCTCAGCTTTTGGCGCTCTACTACTTCGCCCTTAGGCTTGCGGGGGACGAGGCGCTGGCGGAGGACCTGGTGCAGGACGCCTGCCTGCGGGCGTACCGGTCCTGGGATCGCTACACGCCGGGCACGAACTGCAAGGCCTGGCTGATGACGATCCTTTACCGGCTTTTCCTGGATCGGTCCGAGCGTGCGCGGAGGCGGGTGGGCTGTGAGGGCGAGGCGGCGGAGGAGCCTGGCTTAGCCGTGGAGCCTGAGGTGGAGGCGGCAGTTTTTGACCGCGTTCTCGACGCGGAGGTCCAGCAGGCGCTGGACCAGCTTCCGGAGCGGCTCCGCGCCGTGGTGGTGCTGTCGGACCTGGAGGAGCTGCGCTACGCCGAGATCGCGGAAATCCTGAGCATTCCAGAAGGGACGGTGAAGTCGCGGCTGTCGCGGGGCCGGGAGCAGCTCCGGAGTAGTCTGCTCGGCTACGCTGCGGCCCGGGGCTACGGGCGGAATTCGGCCAGTGCGGAGCTGCAGCGCACATGAACGCGAAATCCGAGGTGGGCATGTCGGCGTCCGAGATGAGGTGCAGGACTGCGCTCGAGTTGCTGCACGAGTACGTCGACGGTGAGCTCCCCGCGCCGCTGGCCGCGCGGGTGGACGCGCACCTGGGCTCCTGTCCGGGCTGCCCGAAGAAGCTCGAGCTCGAGCTGGCCTTCCGGGAGGTGCTCCGACGGCAGCGGGAGCGGCGGCACCTGCCGGGGGGTCTTCTTGAACGGATCCTGGCGGCGCTCGGCCGGGATGCCGTTCCCCGTGGGCTCAATATTTGGAGGTAGGAGGGGGGTGTTGTGAACGGCGCTCTGGCCCCGAACGCGATGAGCACGGCAAACACGGTCGAGGATGCGTGGGCTGAGAAAAGGGCCGCACCGGCGCGCACGAGCCCACGCCCCCGCATGGTGGGGGGGCTCATGCAGCGAATGCTCTGGCTGGTTGTCTCTGCGGCATTGCTCTGGCCCGCGCCTCTGCTGGCGCAAAACCCAGAGTTGGCCGGCGGTCCCATCTCCCTCGAGCAGGCGCTCCGCTTCGCTCTGGATCGGAACCCCCGTCTCGCCTCCGCGCGCTACACGGCAGACGCGGCCGCGGCCCACTACGACTACTGGTCGCGCTCCCGGCTGCCCAACGTGACGCTTTCCGGCCTCTACGAGACCTTCCCCGCCGAGAGCAAGCTCCAGACCATGCGGCACATGGACATCCCCCGCACCGCTGGCCCGGAGATGCTCGATTTCTTCCGCCGGCAGTTCCAGCCCACCGTCTACAACGTGCAGGCGGCGGTTTCGGTCCCCATCTATACTGGCGGCCAGCTTGGCTCCCGGATTGCCGCCGCCGACTACCTGGCCGAGGCCGCCGAAGCGTCGGCCACCTCCACTCGCGACGACATCGTCTTCGGCGTTACCTCCGTCTACCTGAACGTGCTGCGACTGCAGAAGGTGGTGGCCGCGACGGAGGCGGCGGTGCGCAGCCTGGAAGAGTCGGCGCGCGTGGTCGAGCAGCGCGTGGAGGCCGGGTCCGCACCGCTCCTCGACCTCTATCGCGTTCGGACCCGTCTCGCCAATACCCGCCAGGAGCTCACGCGCCGGACGGGCGCGCTGGCCAAGGCGAAGACCCACCTGCTCGTGCTCATGGGCGTCGAGGACGTGCTGCAGGCAGTCACCCTTTCCGACACGCTCACGTACGTGCCACGCGACTACGACCTGAGGGCGGCAGTCGCGGAGACGCTGCGCCGGCGGCCGGAGTTCGTCGCCCAGTCCCACATGGTCCACGCCCGGAGCAGCGCGACGCGCGCCGCGCAGGCGGGCTACCTGCCGCAGGTCTCCTTCAACGCCTTCTACAAGCAGGCGTACGGCACGCGGGCCGACATGTGGCGCGACGACGCCGGCGTCTTCGTCAATGTCTCGTTGGGGTTCCTCGACCCCGTGCTCTCCTCGCAGGTCCGCGAGGCGCGCGCGGCGGAGCATGCGGAGGAGCAGCGCCTGCAGCAGCTTCGACTGGAGATCGTGCGCCAGGTGGAAACGGCGTTCCTGGACCGGGGCGAGGCGGAGAAACGGATTGGCACGGCGGAGGCCGCCTTGCGGGAAGCGCGCGAGGCGCTCCGCATCGAGGAGCTCAAGCTGGAGACGGGCAAGGGCGTGATCAACGACCTGCTGGATGCCCAGGCCGATCTCCTCGAGGCCGAGGTCAATGACGCGAACGCTCTGGCGGATTACAACATCGCCGACGTGGCGCTGCGCAAGGCGATCGGCGAGATCGAGTTGCCCCGGTGATGGGCGTAGAACCGACGAGCACCGCACCTCCCACGAGGTTTGAGTGAATGACTACTCGGCTTGGCACTCCGCTGAAGACCCTCGGGAAGCGGATAACCCGCCTGCCACCAGTCCAGAAGGCCGCCTCAGCGCAGACGTGGCGGAACGGCAAGGTATACCTCGAGCGCCACCCCGGGGTGAAGAAAGTCGCGGTCACGCTGGTGATCCTATTCGTCATCTGGAAGGCCTCGACAGCGATTGCGGCCTTCCTGACGCGCCCCCGCATCGACATGACCATGAGCCCGATTGCCGGGGCGGTGGCCGTGTCCGTCGAGGCGGCGCAGCGCGGGCCGATCGCGCGGACGGTGACGTACACCGGGTCGGTGCGGCCGATCACGGAGGCGCCGATCAACCCGCGGATCCAGGGCTGGGTCCGGCAATTCCTGGTGAATGCCGGCGCCCGCGTGCGTGCGGGCCAGCCGCTGGTCGTGCTGGACCGGGAGGAGATCGGCGGGGAGTATGCCCAGGCGCGCGCCCATTACGATTTCATGGCCCGCGAGTTGGAGCGGGCGGAGAAGTTGTTCAAGGGCGGCGCCATCTCCCAGTCCGAATACGACCGAACCAGGATGCTGTACGACGAGGCGGCGGGGAGAAAGCAGGCGCTTGAGGCCAGGCTGGAGTACACCACGCTGCGCGCGCCGATCGATGGCCTTGTCACGCACCGGGTGGAGACCATCAACCTGGGCGAGTTGGTCGGACCCGGCAACCACCTGCTCACGGTAGCCGACGTGTCCAGGGTACGCGTCCAGGTGAAGGTGGCCGAGAGCGATCTGCCGTTCGTCCGCACTGGCACCGAGGCCCGTGTGCGCTTCCCTACCCTCACCCTCCCCACGCGCTCCGAACCGCTCCAGGCCAGGGTTTCCACCGTATTCCCGGGGCTCGAGCCGGTCACCCGCACCAGCACGGTCGAGGTCGTGATCGCCAACCCCGAGGGCCGGATCAAGCCAGACATGTACGCCGTGGTCGATTTCGTCCTCGAGAAGCGCGACCGGGTGGTCGTCCTGCCCCACCGCGCCATCCTCGATGTGGAGGGAACGCCCACCGTCTTCGTGACGGACGGCGTCACCGCCACGGCGAGGCCCGTCACCCTGGGCGTCGCCGGGGCGGACCGCGTCGAGATCGTGGACGGGGTCGGCGAGGGCGAGATGGTGGTCGTGAAGGGGAACCGCGGACTGGTGGACGGCCAGCCCGTGAAGCCGGTTCAGTTCTAAGCAGGTCCCGGCCCGGGTGCAGACGGCGAAGCACGCGTAGCCACGGGAGGATGCCGCGATGGTCGAGCTGCTGAAGAAGCTCCCGAAGATCTCGATCGAGAAACCGATGCTGATGATCCCGGTCATCATTGTGATGATCGCGAGCGGGATCATCACCTACTCCAAGCTGCCTAAGGAGCTCCAGCCATACCTGGAGAATCCGACGGTCGGGATCGTCATCCAGTACCCGGGCGTCGCGGCCGAGGACATGGAGATGTACTTCGCCCGGCCGATAGAGCAGAAGATGTCCGTGCTCAACGACGTGACCTTCATCCGCTCAAATTCCCAGGAGGGACGCACGGAGGTCATCATCGGGTTCGAGTACGGATCCGACATGAACCGCAGCAAGGTCGACGTGCAGACTCTCCTCTCCAACATGCTGAACGAGCTGCCGTTCGACCGGGACAACACCACGAACCCCTGGGTCGTACACGTCGCCAACGACAACGTCCCGATCCTGGACCTGAACATCAGCCGGAAGGGCTACGATGGCGTTCGCCTGCGCGAGTTCGTCGAGAACGTGCTGCGCGACGAGATCGAGAAGATCGACGGCGTGCAGTCGGCCATCCCGTACGGCGGCAAGCGGCGCCAGGTGATCATCGAGGTGGATCGCGACAAGCTCGCGGCCTACCGCCTCGGCCTCATGGACATCAAGACGGCGATCGAGCAGCAGTACCTGAGCCGCGCGGCGGGCAAGCTGCGCCAGCAAGAAAACGAGTTTCTGGTGCGCGCCACGATGATCCCAGAGGATCCGAGCAAGCTCGGGGACATCCCGGTCAGTGTGTGGCAGGACAAGGTGGTCTACCTGCGCGACGTGGCGCAGGTGAAGGATACGCACGCGGAGGAGACGAGCGCCTACCACTACAACGGGAAGCGCGGCCAGCTCCTCATGGTGGTGAAGCAGCCCGAGGCGTCCGACTTCACGGTGATCGACAAGGTCCTGAAGAAGATGGACGAGTTCGTTGCGGAGTATCCCGGGCTCTCCTTCCAGGTGGCATACAACCGCAAGGACTTCCTGGAGACCATTATCGAGAACGCCTGGCACGAGCTCATGCTGGCGTTCATCATCACCGGCCTAGTGGTGCTGGTCTTCATCCGCACGGTCACGCCCACCTTCATCGTGCTGCTCACGCTGCCGGCGGCCATGGCCGCCTCCTTCAGCCTCTTCCCGCTCGGCAATCTGACGATCAACACCCCGACGCTCATGGGGATCACGTTCGTCCTGGGCAGGCTGGTGGACGACTCGGTGGTGCTCATCGAGGTCATCAACCGGCACCTCAAGATGGGCAAGCCCCCCAAGCAGGCGGCTCTGCATGGGTCCTACGAGATCCTGCTGCCCAACTTCCTGTCGGCGGCCACCTTCATGATCGCGCTCACGCCCAACCTGATGCTGGGCGGCTCCATGGGGACGGGGTTCCGCGGCATGACCTTCCCCATGATCATGGCCATGGCGTTCTCGACCTTCCTCTCCTTTACGCTGAACCCGATGATGGCGGCATACCTGTACAAGCCGTACAAGGAGATGCTCGAGAACCCGATCGACCAGTTCCTGGGCCGTATCCTCTCGCCGTTCCGGTGGCTGATCGATCAGGTGGTGAACCTCTACCGGCACGTGCTGCCCTGGGCGCTCGACCACCGGGTGATCGTCGTGGCCCTGGGCCTGGCCTCCATGTACGTCGCCTACAAGATCTGGCCGACGCTGGGCTGGGAGGGCATGCCGCTCCAGGACACGGCCCAGGCGGTGGGCGAGGCGGAGGCGTGGCCGGGCACATCGCTCCAGGAGACCGAAAAGATCGTCTCGCGGATCGAGGAGATCCTGGTCCGGCAGCCGGAGACCCGGAAGGTCTCGACGCAGATCGGACTCGAGCCGGCCTTCGGGACCTACTTCTCGGGCTACGGCGTGCGCACCATCAACCGGGCCTTCTTCAAGATCACGTTCGCGAACAAGGAGGAACGCGTCTGCCAGTTCTACCACCGCTGGCTCGATCCGATCTTCCACACCTGTCGGAAAAAGACCGGGCGCGACATCTGGGAGATCATGGACGGGGTCCAGCAGGAGGCGCTCGCGTCCATCCCCGGCATTCGCAGCTTTTGGCTGATGGAGATGGGTGCCGCGCCGGTCAACACGGCCCGGGCGCCGATCGAGGCGGTGGTCAAGGGGCCGGACCTCCACACGCTGGCCCGGATCGGCGAGGAGGGGAAGCAGATCGCAGAGCGGACGCCGGGCGTGGTGCAGCCCTTCACGAGCTGGTCCATGAGCATGCCGCAGTACCACCTGGTCATCGACCGGGTGCGGGCCAAGGAGCTCGGCCTCGCCGTGCCGCAGATCGCCATGCAGGCGTACTACGCGCTGAATGGCGGCATGACCTCCGAGTTCTTCAAGCCGGAAGGCGCGCTGGGTCCGCAGCGGCACTCCCGCTTTCTCATCCGTTACCGGCCGGAACAGCGCCAGGATCCGAGCGATCTGGCCAACGTGATGATCACCACGCCCAAGGGCGACCAGGTCCCCCTGCGCGAGGTGGCGCGCTTCGAGCTGCAGCAGGGAACCGACCTGATCTACAAGGAGGACCTCCAGTACGCCATGAGCGTGCTGGGCCAGTACCGCGGCGTCGGGCTCAAGATGGCCACGGCCGGCGTGGTCATGGGGATCAAGACCTCGGTCGACCTGCCCAAGGGCTACACCGTGCAGCCCAAGGGGATGATGCTGGACATGCTGGACAACGTATACCGGCTGTACGGGGGCCTGGCTCTGGCACTATTCTTCCTCTTAGTCCTGCTGCTGCTCCAGACCCAGTCGTGGGTCGCCACGCTGGCGATTCTCATGGACGCGCCGCTCGAGGTCTTCGGCGCCATCTACTTCCTGAGGATCCGCGGCTTCTACTGGTCGCCGCCCGTGATCTGGGGGCTCACCATCGCGACCGCCGCGGTGATGGCCACCGGGATTTACCTCACGGACAAGATCGAGGCGGAGCGCAGGAGCGGGAAGAGCCGCCGCGACGCGATCCTCACCGCGGGACCCATCCGGCTTATTCCCGTGCTCATGACGGCGATCACCTTCACGGCGGCGTTCATCCCGCCCATGTTCGCGCCGCCCACGGGCATGGACCGCTTCCGCCCCATCGCGACCGCGCTGGTCGGCGCCATGATCAGCTCGACCGCGCTCAGCCTGATCGTGGTCCCGGTCTTCTACAGCATCTTCGACGACGTCAAGGAGTTCCTGTTCCAGGTCTACAGCGCGAAGCCCGCGCCGCGCCTCGCGCCCGCCCCGGTTCCCGCCCTCGAGCTCGAGGAGGCGCTGGCGCCGGCAGGGATGGGTGGTGACGGGGAGAACCTGGACGCCGACAACCGAAACGATTACCCCGCGGGACGGAACGAACGTTCCTGACCGCTTACCTTCACGCGGAGGAGACCATGTGTTGTCCAAGGAGTTCTTCGGTGCTGGCCGCAGCCCTCGCTCTGGCGCTCTCTGCCTTCAGCCCGGCGCGCGCGTTCGCCCAGCAGGAGAAAATGGGTGGTATGGCAGGGATGCCCGAGGGGCGGGCGATGGGGATGTCGAAGTACGGTTTCAGCGAGACGGTGAGCCGGGTCAAGCAGGCGATCACGGACCAGGACCTGATGGTCGTCTTCACCGCCGACCATCAGGCCATGCTCAGCATGGTGGGCAAGCAGAGCAAGGGGATGCTCGCCATCGAGTTCTTCCACCCCCGCTACGGCAAGACGATCTTCGAGACGAACCACGCTGCCGGCCTCGAGATCCCGCTCCGACTCGTCGTCATGGAAGGGGACATGGGCACCATGCTCAGCTATGAAAAGCCGTCCTATACCTTCGCCAGGTACAAGGGACTCGAGGGCCTGGGCCAGGCGCTCGATGGGGTGCTGCAAACCATTGTCGCGTCCGTGGCCAAGTGAACGCGACGGTGCTGGGAATGCGTAATCTCGGTAAGGAGGAACTGATGCGTTACCGTGTGCTCCTCGTCGCTGCGCTCGCCGCGGCCGTGTGGCTGGTGCCGAGCCCCGCCTTCGCGCAGAAGGAGATCAAGGTCAGCGAGGTCGTGGTCGAGTACATAAGCCCCCTTCCCTATACCCAGGCGGTGGCCAAGCTGGAGGCCGCCTTCAAGGGAGCGGGGCTCGTGGTCATTGGCGAGCCCAACTATCAGCAGATGCAGCGCATGGTAGGACGGGAGCGCCGCGGCTCAAAGGCGTACTTCGTCTTCCGGCCCGATCTCGGGACTCCCGTCTTCGACAACGACTATAACGCGGCTCTCGAGATCCCGCTGAAGATCCTCTTGTACGAGCGTGAGGACAAGAAGACGGTCATCCGCTACCTCAAGCCCTCCGCAGCGCTCGGAAACTACAGGGGGCTTGGGAGCGTCGGCAAATCTCTGGACGAGCTGCTCAGGAAGGTCGTGAGTCTGGCGTTGCGTTAGCTGAAGCGAGGGACGCTGCGGCGTGGCACGAGGGCCGTAGCGCACCCCGTACGAGAACGGAGCAGGCCCACCGGGACGCACGCTTTCTACGGGGGGCGACCAGCGCGCCCCCCGTTGTCGTCCCGGCCGGTGCGGGAGACACCATGCATCGACTGCTTTTACTCTTTTCGACAACCTTCCTCTCCGCCGGCCCGCTCCTGGCTCAGGTGCGGGCCGACAGCGGCGCGTTCGTGCTCCGGCTCGGTCGGGATACGGTGGTCTTCGAACGATACGTCCGTACGGGCGATCACCTTCTCTCCGAAGCCGTCTGGCGGAGCCCACGGGTCGTCCTCCAGCGCGTGGAAGCGCGGCTCAATCCAGACGGCTCGCTGGCACGCGTCGACGGAGCGGTCTACGACCCAAGCACATCGCCGGGCGCACAGCCCGTGAGCCGTACATCCGTCGTGCTCCGCGGCGATTCGACGCACTTCACCGCCGGCAGTGGCGGCAGTCGACAGAGCTGGTCCTTCCCCGGACGTGCGCACTTCTCCCCCGCGCCGCAGGTCTTCGCGCTTTTCGAGCTCCTGGCACGACGGGCGCCACGAAACGTGGGCGACAGCGCGGTCCTGACGCAGATGAGTCCGGCCGGGCCGCGCCCCCTCGTGGTCCGGCGCTCGGCTCGCGATTCCGTGACCGTCTCCAGCCGGCAGCTCGGGACGATGCACGCGCATGTGGACGAGGCCGGGCGGGTGTGGGGCCTGGACGGCCGGTCATCCTCCTGGGGCTTCGTCGGTGAGCGTCGGGCCTGGGTCGATCTCGACTCTGTCGCGCGCGCCTTCCTCGCGCACGAGAACCAGCACGGCGCGCTCGGCGAGTTGTCGCCGCGCGACAGCGTAGTCGCACTCGCGCACGGCGCGCGCATCCAGGTGGATTACGGCCGGCCCTCGAGACGCGGGCGCACCATCTTCGGCGGGGTCGTCCCCTGGGGCCGGGTGTGGCGGACCGGGGCGAACCTCGCGACGCACTTCACCACGGATCGAGCGCTTTCGTTCGATG
Organism: Gemmatimonadota bacterium; assembly: GCA_016209965.1. Classification (NCBI taxonomy): domain Bacteria; kingdom Pseudomonadati; phylum Gemmatimonadota; species Gemmatimonadota bacterium. The sequence continues at coordinate 12,729 of JACQVE010000263.1, forward strand.
GCAGAACGCTGCCGGCCGGAACGTACACGCTCTGGACGATTCCCGGGCCCGCCGAATGGACGTTGATCGTCAACCAGGAGACGGGGCAGTGGGGCACGTTCTACGACGAGACCAGAGACCTGTGGCGGATTCCGATGCGTACCCGGCGCACGCCCGTTCCGGCCGAGCAGTTCACGATCCTGATCCAGGCGCAGGGGGAGGGCGGAGTGCTGAAGCTGGTGTGGGAAACGACGGAGGCATCGGCCGAGTTCAGAGTGAAGTGAGATGCCGGAGACCGAACCCCGTCGGGCGACTGGCGTTGGGCGAAGCACCCTGATCAATGCGCCGCGCCCCGGTCGGGTGACCTCTCTGCTGCGGGTGTGTTTTGTTTTCTCGGGCGGCGCGGCGCTCCTCTACGAAGTGGCCTGGCTCCGGCTCCTCGTGCTGGTGTTCGGCACGACCAGCCTGGCGGTCGCGACGTTGCTCGCGGCGTTCATGGCGGGGCTCGGCCTGGGGAGTTACGCGTTCGGCCGGATCGTAGACCGCTGGGGACGCCCGGTCCTGCTGTACGGGCTCCTGGAGCTCGGGGTCGGTGCCTACGCCCTGCTGGTGCCCACGCTCTTCCAAGCCCTGGTGCCGGTGTACCAGTGGGCATGGGCGAGCTTCCACCCCTCCGGCGCGGCGTTCAGCCTGCTCCGTTTCGGGCTCGCGTTCCTCGCGCTCCTCCTGCCGACCGCGCTCATGGGCGGGACGCTCCCGATCCTGAGCCGCTATTTCGCTCGCAGCGAGGAGGAAGCCGGGTTTCGCGTCGGTCTGCTTTACGCGCTCAATGCACTCGGCAGCGCGGCGGGCGCGTTCGCGACCGCGTTCTTCCTTCTTCCGGCCCTGGGTCTCCAGCGGACGATTCTCGTCGGTGTGGCAGTAAACGCCGCGGTCGGCGCCATCGCCCTGCTGCTCGCTGCGCGGACGAGGGCCTTGGCTGTCCCGGCGCCCGCAGCGCCGGGCGCAGCGGCGTCGCGCCCGCGCGCGCCGGCAACCGCCTGGATGCGGGCCGTGCTGGCCGTGTTCGCCCTGTCGGGATTCCTCGCCATGGCCTACGAGGTGGCGTGGACGCGCCTGCTCACGCTGGTGCTGGGGTCTTCGACGTACAGCTTCACGCTGATGGTGACCACGTTCATCCTGGGGATCGCGCTGGGAAGCGCGGCCATGGCTCGCCCCGCGGATCGCATCGCCTCGCCCGTCGCGTCCTTCGGCGTGGTCCAGGCGGGCATCGGACTCGCCACGCTACTCGGCCTCACGCTGGCCCATCACCTGCCCTCGTACTTCCTCTCGCTCTTCTACTGGACGGGCGGGCGGTCTCCCCTCTTCACGCTCGGCCAGTTCTCCCTCTCGGCCCTCGTGATGCTCCTACCTACGCTGCTCATGGGGGCGGCTTTCCCCGTGGCGGTACGCGCATTGGCGCGGGGCGCGGCCGCAGTGGGCAGCACGGTCGGCAAGGTCTACGGCGCGAACACGGTCGGCGGTGTCCTCGGGGCCGTGGGCGCCGGGTTCTGGCTGCTGCCTCGGCTCGGAATCCAGGAGACAATCCTGGCGGCGCTCGTCGTCAACCTGGTGGCCGGGGGCGCCCTCATCGCGCTCGCGCCCGGGCTCGGGGGGCGGTCCCGGGCGCTGCTGGCCGGCGGATCCCTTGCCGCCGTCGTGCTCGCCGTGGGCGGCGCCCCCCGCTGGGACCGGCTGGTCATGTCCAGCGGCGTGTACCGGGAAGCCCCCACCCTGCTAAGCCTTTACGGCTCCCCGCGGGGCGCCCTCCGCCTGCTGGAGAATTACGACCTCATCTACTACCGCGAGGGGACCACAGCCACGGTCACGGTTGTCGCGCGACCCGTCCTGGCCGACCGGCGGCACCTCGCCCTGGCGATCGACGGCAAGGTGGACGCGTCCACCGCCGAAGACATGGCGACGCAGGTCCTGTCCGGCCACCTCCCGCTCATGCTCGCCCCGCGGCGCGAGCGCGTCCTCGTCATCGGCTGGGGGAGCGGCGTGACCGTCGGGTCCGCCGCGCTCTACCCGGTCCGCTCACTCAGCGCCATCGAAATTGAGCCGGCCGTCGTGGAGGGCAGCCGCGCCTTCGAACACATGAACCACCGGCCGCTCGACGACCCGCGGCTCCGCCTCGTCACCGACGATGCCCGCAACTACCTGCTGGCGGCACGCGACACGTTCGACGTGATCGTTTCCGAGCCCTCCAACCCCTGGATGAGTGGGCCGGCCAAGCTGTTCACCCGGGAGTTCTTCGAGCTCGCGGCCGAGCGACTCACGGCGAAGGGCGTCTTCGCCCAGTGGGTTCAGCTCTATGGGTTGAGACCGGCTTCCTTCCAGGCCCTGGTGCGCACGTTCGTAGGCGTCTTTCCCCACACGTACCTGGTGCAGACAACCGAGGCCGACCTCCTCCTGCTTGGGTCGCGCGCGCCGTTCGCGTTGGATGCGCGGGCGCTGGCTCGTTGGCTGGCCGATCCTGGGATCGCCGCTGACCTCGCCCGTGTTGGCGTGCGCCTGCCGGCCGACGTGCTCGCCCGCTTCCGCCTCGGGCCGGGCGAGACCGCGGCACTCGCGGGCGCCGGCGCGCTCAATACGGACGACAACGGACTGATCGAGTTCGCCGCGCCCAGGGCGCTGTACGAGCAGACCATCGACCAGAACTTACGCCTGATCGAGCAGGCCGGAAATGGCGTGCTGCCGTACCTTTCGGCCTCCGCCGGGCCGCGGGACGCGGCGCGCCTGCAGCTCGAGCTGGGAGAGAGCTTGCGTGCGGCCGGTCACGCCCAGGAGTCCATCGCCGCGCTCCGTCGCGCGGTCGAGCTTGCCCCATCGCCGAGCGCATACACCCTGCTCGGGAACGCCCTCTCCCGAGCGGGCAGCGACCCCGGCTCGCTCGAGGCCTGGGGGCACGCGCTCCGCCTCGATCCGCACTACCTGCCCGCCCGCCTGGCCCGCGGGCGCCGGCTTTTCGAGAGAGGGGATCGGGCCGCCGCGGCCGCCGAGTTCACCCTGGTTACGCGCGCGCACCCGCGCAGCCGGACAGCCTGGACCCTGGCGGCCCTGGTGGCGCACGCGCAGCAGCGGCCGGAGGCGGCCCGGGCCGCCCTCGCGCGAAGCGAAGCGCTCGCGCCCGAGCCCGGGGGCGAGCTCGAGGAGCTGCTACGTCCGTACCTGGCGTACCGGCTCGCGCACGCGGCCACGAGCGGCGGCCGCGACGCGAGCCGCATGCTCGGCGACTTCGTGGAAGGTCTCAGGGCGTGGCGGCAGGCGCTGCATTGGGAGCCTGCGAACGCGGAGAGCGTGGACTCGCTCTGGTCACTCGTGAGCCGTTCCTTCCCCCGTGACCCGGAGCTGCGCTCGCTCCTGGAAGCCGAGGTCTTGCGGCCACTCACGGGCTTCTTTTCCGGGCTCAACCATTACGTGCTCGGCTACTACGACCGGGCCGTCGAAACTCTCACGACTGTCCAGGCAGACGCGGGCCGTAGGCTGCCGCTGGCCCACTATTACCTCGGTCTCGCCCACTGGCGCTCGGGAAATGCCGCGGCTGCAGCGAGCGCGCTTGCGCAGTTCCTTGAAGAGGTGCCGCCCGCGCGCCGGAGGGGACCGACCTCTGCCGATGCCCGCGTCCGCCTCGAGGCGGCCCTGCACGCAGCCGGTCAAACGCGGCGCCCTGCCGGGCCCCGGCCACCAGGCAAGGCGCGGCAGGCGCGAGCCGACCCGCCCGGCCAGCTTTATGCCGCCCGCTTGGGGAATTTCTATTCTAGTAGCCCAGGAACTTCGCGATGGGGAGGGAGAGGTAGGCGGCAAAGAAGCCGAGCGCGTAGGCCGCCACGGACACCCAGTACAGGCGGCGGAGCCACCGGCCCAGCGGGTGCGTGTAGTGGCAGACACCGCCCGGCTGACATGCCCGCCCTGACCGGTAGAGCGCCCAATAGTTGACCGCCAGAAGCAACCCGGCGAAGGCAAAGACCCACAGCTTGTGGCGGGTGAGCGCTGCCAGCCAGGGCGCAGCGCTGACCAACGAGACAACCACGCTGCCGGCACCAAGGGATACCAGCGCGATGGGCAGCGCACAGCAGACGAGGGTCCCGAGCACCGCGACGGGCGCCACGCCGGTGAGCGCCTCCCGCCAGCGAGCGGCCACAGCGCTCATTTCCGAGCACTCGGCGCCGCCCCGCGCCTCTCAATTCGTCGGATCGCGAAGCCAGCGTCCTTCACGGTCTTCCGCAGAGTGGCATCCGTCACCACGCTTCCCGGCTTCAGGTTCAGGTGAACATGACCCTTCTCCAGGGCCACCTCGACCTCGTCGACGCCGTCCAGCGCCCCCAGCTTCTTCTTCAACCCGTAGGCGCACAGCGGACAGGCCAGGCCGTCCACCGTCAATACCACTTCGCTCGGGGCAGCCTCGACCTGCTTTGCCGTCTGAGCCGGCCTCGGCTCCTGAGCCCAGGCCACTGGTGCCAGCAACGCGAGCGCCACCGCCGCGATCATGATTGCGCGCATACCGCCAACCTCCATTCCACAGCTATCCGAAGAGGGCCTGGAGTGTCATATACCCACCCTGGTATGGGAACCCGCGCTGCCGGACAGCAGTTCCCCCTGGACAGCCAGGCCCACCAGGCCGCTTCCCGTGTCGCGCTTTGGGGTTGCCTGCCAGGGCGCTCATGGCCCGAACGGGTAAAAGACTGTTCGCGCGCCAATGGCGAGGGACCAGTCCGGACCGAGCTGGGTGCCTCGCAGCTCACGAAGGATGGGGAGCTGGAACGATGCCTCGAACGCCCAGTTGGGCAGCGGGATGAGCTGCACCCCGGGCGACAGGAAAATCGTGTGACCTCCCGTGTCGCTGACGGGATCCCCCTGCCGCGTGGCGCGGCCAACGATGGCGCCGTTCACTTCCAGGTAGGCGGCCAGAGTGGCGTCGCGCTCCGACTGGTAGACGGCGGGGGAGAGCCGGTAGCCCAGCGCCAGGTCGTAGAGCCATTGGCTGCCGGGGCGGACTCCGAACTCGCTACCCAGCGCGCGGGAGTATCCCAGGCGCGCGTGCACCCCCAGGCGGTCGTGCACGTGGCTGTATACGGCCTGCCCGATGGGGTTCACGGTTCCCGCCCCCAGGCGCAGCGCAGCCGCCAGGGGCACGCCATCCTCCTGCGTTTCGCCCGTGGGGAAGCTCGCGCCGCCAAAAACCGCGAGGCGACGGTTCCCGGCTATGAAATCCCGGGCCAGGAGCTCCTGCTTGACCACGAGGAAGGCGTCGCCAAAGCCGCGATTCGACCGACTGGCGCCGCCGCCGGCCCGGAACGTCTTCCACACGTAGGGGATCCCTGCCATTACGGTGGTGGTCGGCGTGACGCCGTAGGGCACGACGAGGGGCAGCAGGTCTATCCCGAGGCGCACTCTGTCCCGGTTCAGGATTTCCTCCCCGTCCCGCAGCACGGATCGCATCTCGATGTGCTGGAAAAAGCTGCGAATGCTGCTCTCGGCCAGGGGCAAGGGCATGGCCGTGGGCGTGTGGAAGGGAATAGCCTGCGCCGGGGCCTCCGCCGCTAACGCCAGGCTCCCGAGTACGCCGGCCAGCGCGAGACGCGGTAGGCCTCTCGTGACGCCTCGCCGGCTGCTCATGCCCCTGGCCCCGCGGCTTGCGCGCGCTGCACGCGGTAGCCCAGGGAGGTAACGGCTTCCTCGATCTCCGCCAGGCCGATCTGCTCGGCGCGATAGGTCACGCGCACACGCTTCACCTTGGCGTCCGCGTCCACCTC
>JACQVE010000264.1 GCA_016209965.1 Gemmatimonadota bacterium
GTTCCGCCCGAGGTGTGGAATCGTCTGGGAACCAAGGTTCTGCCGAAGCTCAGGTCGGGCACCGACCTCAGGGTCGGCGTCGACTTCTCCGTGACGGTCAACGCGGACGTTGCGAGCAGCCTGACCTTAGACCTTCGCCAGATCCTCGATGATCTTGGGCTGGCAGACAAAGTGCGGGTCGATGGGAGCTGAAGGAACGGCGACTTCCTAAGTCCGCCACTGCACCGCCACGCCAGCGTTCGCGCGAAGCAGTTGCCGTTTCTGTTGCCGTTTCTCCCGGCAAAGTGCGGCATAGCGTGCAGCAAGATGTCGGGACCGTCGCTCGGAACTCGTTGAAAGCCGACATTTTGTCGTTAACGTTCACCCCTCAAACCTGAATGGGGTTCAGGGGGTCGCGGGTTCAAATCCCGCCGTCCCGACTCTCGAATCTGCGGCCCTGTCGCGACTTACGCGATGGGGCCGCTCCCTTAAGCGCTCTCCCCGGGTACGGTTGCCGTACAGTTCTCCTTAGCTTCCTGGGCTCGAGACCACGGCGATCGCCGGCGACGCTCTGGCCCAGCCGAATCACGCGCTGGCGCTCGTCAAATGGCAAGTCTTGGAAAGGGCACGTCGGGCAGACGGAGCCGACGACGTTTCCCGACCATCCGGAACGGGATCTCACCCATCTCCAGGAGCTGGATCAGGTCCGGGCGTGAGACATTCAGGAGATCCGCAGCCTTCTGGATCGAGACCTCTTCCATCCTTCTGCCCTCCTGTGCCCCGCTGCCGCGTTGTGACCTTTCGGCGCGACACATGCGCTGGCCGCTTTTTCGCTCCGCTTGATCGCCAGGGCCTCCTCTGCCCGCGCGATCAGGCGCTCTCCAAACGTCCGCTGATCACTCATTGCGAATCATTACCCGCATCTCGTGTGTGTAAACCTCACGCCGACTTCAGCGCTTCGCCTCGGGACGCGACAAACCTGTCGCCGACAGAGGCAGCGTTCGTGGCGGAATTGCCGCGCAAGACCGTCGAGCAGGCAATTGACCGCGGAGAGGTGAAACCGGTGCTCGGGCGGCGGCGCGGCGAGATAGTTCGCGGGCTGGACGAGCCGGCAGTCGTGTACCTCCGCATCCGGGCTGCGCCATGGCACGAGCGGAAGCCCCGCCGAGTATTCGGAGCCGGCGAGCTCGGCACCAACCGCTGACCTGGCGGGGCTTGCCACGTGCCTCTCCGGCTGCTCGTTGACGAATGCCTTTCGCCCGTGCTGGTGGACGTCGCGCATCAGCACGGGTTCGAGGCGCACCACGTCGTGTACCGCGGTTGGGAATCGCGCTCGGACCCGTACCTACGGGCACGGTTGCTCGAAGGTCGGCGCTGCGCGTCGAGAAGAAACGGACTACCGCCTCTCGGCTGTTTGAAAGCTAAACGCGGGAGCCGCGTGTCACCCACTTCCAGGAGCTGGACCAGGTACGGCCGCGAGAGGTTCAGAAGATCTGCGGCCTTCTGTATCGACACGTCTTCCATCCTTCTGCCTTCCAGTGCCCCACGTGACCGCGTTGCGACCTTGCTGCGCGACACACGCGCCGGCGGCTTCTCACCGCGCTTGATCGCCAGCGCCTCCTCGGCACGTGCGATCAGGCGCTCTCCGAACGCCGGCTCGTCAGTCATCCTACCTCTCCGCTGCGCCCGGCTGCGTTCGCGCCTGTGACGGCCTATCCCGTTCATGCAGTCCTGTGCTCTCCCCGTTCGACGGAGACTTCGGCGCGGCGTCCGGCGGCCGCGAGCATGTTCACGAGTCCATCGATGCTAAACAACTCAATCTTGCCACGCGCTAGGTCGGTGATCCGCGACTGTGTGACGCCGAACAGCTTTGCGGCGCCGGATCGAGTGTGCCGCTCGGTCTTGATAATCCGCCGAAGGGGATGCGCCCTGGCAAGGCGCCGGCGCGGGCACGATGAGCTTGGTCGGCACGTTCGTCTGGTGAGAGGCGCCCTGGTTGGGGGCGCGCGAGCGCGTGCCCCGCAAGGCCGCCCCTTTCGCGATGGTCACGAAAATGTTACTATGCTCCGTGACCATTCGCGTCATGGAATACGTCCGCGAGGACGGGGGCGACACCCTTCAAGGAATGGTTCGACCACTTCGGTCCAGCATGGACAACCTCGCCACCATTTTCGACGTGCTGCGAAGTGCGCTCAAAGTGGAAATCGAGGTGCATGCGGTGGAAGCTGCCTGAATTGCAATGCACAAGCGTGCGCGGAGTGCGGCGTGCCTATTGGCGAGCTGGATCGGTACGCTGAGATGTGTCGCGTCAGCAGCGTGATGCGCCCGTACGTCGAGTCGCTCGTGCTATGACCCCCTCATCCAAGGGGCTGGCTGTATCGGTCCAGACGCGGCTCGTGCGACACGCCAAGACTCTGGGCATCGATCCAACCTCGCGCTGAGGGACAACCCGCATTTCCCCGGCTTATGTTAATCGGTCGCAACGATCCCTGCCCTTGTGGCAGCGGCAAGAAATACAAGAAGTGCCATGGGGCGGCTGATCCCGTAGCCGTCGCCTCACCGGACGTCTCGCGCGCAAATGCGCTGAAGGCTCGCGATGTCGAGCTGGGCGATCGCCTCATGCGGTTCGCGCGGATGCGCCATGGCCCGCATTGGCTGCACGATGTCCTTGACTCAGAGGGCCTGCTCGACGGCGGTGAGATTCCCGACGCCGAAATGTCAATCGTCATCCCGTGGCTGGAGCATTGCAGGGTGAACCCGGCTGGATTGACGCTGGCCGACGAGTGGCGCGTTCACCAGCAGCATCGAATCTCGCCCGATGACCGCCTGCTCCTGGAGGCCTACGACTCGGCGTGGGTGTCGCTCTGGGAAGTGGCGGAGGTCGAACCCGGCACAGGATCGCGGCTCACGGACATTCTCACGCGTGAGGAGCGCTTCGTTCACGACGTCCGCACCTCACACACGCTGCGGCGATTCGACACTGTCCTTGCGATGATCCTGACCTGCGATGGCGTTTCGTTTTTCGGTGGCGTTCACGCCCAGCCGCTGCCACCGCGATTCGCCGAAGCTGCGGCGCGCGAGGCACGACGCATGTGCCGCGTTCGTACTCGCCCTGTCCCTCCCGAAAGACTGCGCGATCCCGACATGCAGCTCGAACTGATCGCACTTTGGAGCGACGGCGTGCAACACATGCTAGATCAGCCGCCACCGCGCTTGCAGAACACTGACGGTGATCCGTTCGTCCTGACCAGGGATGACTTCGGGCTCCTGGCGCCGGCCGACGAGGTAGCCCGCCAGCTTGCCGCGCTTCCGGGCGTACAGGAGCCGGAGCGGGAAGGCGGCGACATCGTGTTCACCGTTACGAAAGCCGGAAACGCGGTACACCGCTCGTGGGACAATACCGTCATTGGACGCATCGTCCTGACTGGAACCAGGCTGACCGTCGAGACCAACTCCACGCGCCGCGCCAACTCGCTACGCTCCGCGATCGATGACCAACTAGAAGGGCTGGTGCGGTTCCGCTTGCGCAAGGAGGAGAATACCGCGCACCTCATGGCGGCTGCACGAGCGTCCGGCGCCAATCGAGGGCAGCGCGCGGAGGAGCCGCTCCCGCCGGAGGCCGAGGCAGCGCTACGGCAATTCCGGGAACGCCACATGAGGGATTGGCTCGACGACGCCGTCCCGGCGCTCGACGGGCTTACGCCGCGCGAGGCGGCGCGGCTGCCCCGTGCCCGGCCGAAGCTGGAGGTGCTTCTCAAGGAATTCGAGCAGAGCGAAGCGCGCCTGCCGCAGCAGCAGCGGATCGATCTGCGCTGGCTGCGTGAGGCGCTCGGCTTCTCATGAGTCGCCTTCCTCACTGACCCCGCAGGCACGGGCGCCATCCTCCGCCACCTCGGCCTGCCCGCCACGCCGCCGCCCCTTTCACCCGCCCGCGGTCCGCCCCAGCACGACCTCGGCTTCGATGCCGATGCTGACCACAACCTCGACATCGACCAGACGCCCGCCACGGGTCCGACCGAGCCCGAGCCCGTCCCGGACTTCCACTTCGACCAGAGCCGCGGCGCCTGAGGCGAAGCACCGCCCGCAGAAGCGCGCCGCTGCCCACCGCCGCACCCGCAATTCCCTCCCGTGCGATTCGCACCGGCCCAGACGCGCCACCGAGCCGAGCCTGCCGACCCGACTCGCCATGGCCTCGCACCCTCCAGCCATGGCCGCTCCAGTGAACTTGATCGTTGCCTTGACGCCGCCGGCGGACCCGTCGTGGCGAGCGTGCCGTGGGGGCGGCAGGTTGCTCCATTGACCAGTTCAGGATTCTGCCCTAATTTTAAGAGCATGAAGGGAAGTTCGCGGGCACCGGCTGCCAGGGCATCGCGTGACGCGCTGGAACTCCTTGGGATCGCACCCGCGGCCGCTCGGATTCTGCGGTACTTCCTGGTCCGACCCGATGGCCGGCCACATGCGCGCGAGTTGCAGCGGGTCCTCCACCTGGGAGGTGCGTCGCTTCAACGCGAACTGGAGCGGTTGGTGGCGCTGGGTGCCCTTGAACGACGGAAGGATGGGCGTCGCGTCCGCTACACGCCTCTCCACGACTCGCCCGTCTGGAAAGCATTTCGCATGATCGCGAGCGCCTCGACCGATCCGACCCCGCTCGTGCGAGATGCCATGAGCGACGTGCCGGGGGTCCAGGCCGCATTCATCTTCGGCTCGGCGGCCGGCGCGACGCTGGGCGACGACAGCGACATCGACGTGTTCGTCGTTGAGGACGCGACGGTCGACCGCAAAAAGCTGCTGCGTCAGCTCGCGGAGGTCGAACTCCTCCTCGACCTGGAAGTGAACGCGGTGCGCTACACGCCCCAGGCCCTCGCCGAGCGGCTTGGCGATCCGAAGCATCCGGGGTGGCGCTTCGTGCGCGACACCCTGGCGGGTCCCAAGAAGTGGGTCGCCGGTGCAGCGTCGGCCATCGCCCCCCTGGCTGCAGCGGCCGGGCTTCGCCTCCCCGACCTCGCCGGGTCCCCGTCGTGACCGGGCCCGGTCAGCCTTCGGGAAGAGGCTCCTGGCCGGAACGCGTTCGGACGCTGCTCGAGATGCATCGGTTGCGAGAACAGCCCAGCAGTCGAGAGCAGGTTGCCGCTGTCTGGCAGAAGGCGGTGGAGAGTGCGCAGGACGCCGAACTGCCGGGCATGAGCATCGACGGATCACTGCGGGCAGCCTACGACGCGGGGCATCTTGCCGCCCTTGCTCTGCTCGCGGCTCATGGTCTGCGGCCGGGCGGCGGCCAGGGTCACCACGAGATGGCGTTCGCCGGCGCTGCCGCTCTCGGGTACGCGGGACTGGCCGATCTGGTCGCCGATTCGATTGAGATCCGAGGCCTGCGGAAGGGCTCGATGTACGATCCGGTTATCGCCGGCCCGTCGGAACGCGACCACGCTGTCGCATGGATGCGTCACACGCTACCGGCTATCCGCGACGCTCTGCTGCTTGCCGACCCGGATCTTGCAGCCGTGCTTCGCGAATACCCATAGCAGGTTGACCTGAAGTCAGCGAAACAGCTCCCCAGTCGTACCCATCAGCAGGAAGGCCGCAGCGCCTCCGAGCCGCGCGCGCCTCCCCTCACTCGCGGCCAAGTGCCGACCGTGAAGGTGCGGCTCCAGAAGAACACGCGTCAAACGCTGTTTGACGTCGTGGACGTGCGGCCACTGCAGCCCTACCGGATCCACCTCCGTCTAGCGGAGTTAGAAGAGTCCATTGATCAGCGTCCGGTCGAGGCCGAGCTTGGCGGTCAGGCGCCTGCGCTCTTGTGAAACACCCTCAGCATTGACGCAGCGAGCCCGGTGACATATGCTTAGGCATATGCCAGCCGGAGGTGGCCATGAGCGCCGAACGCCGCGTCAAACTATTCAAGAACGGCCGGAACCAGGCCGTGCGGATCCCGCACGAATTCAAGCTTCCCGGCAATGAAGCCATTCTGCACAAGGAAGGTGAACGGCTGATCATCGAACCGGCCCGACCCACGTCGTTGCTGGCGGTGCTCGCGACTCTCGAACCGCTCGCGGAAGAGTTCCCGCCGATCGCCGAATTACCGGTCGATCCAGTGGACTTCTGATGCCGTACCTGCTCGACACGAACATGGTTTCCGACCTCGTGCGGACGCCGCAGGGCCGGGTCGCGCAGCGCATTCGGGCGGTAGGGGAAGCAGAGGTCTGCACCAGCATCATTGTCGCTGCCGAGCTTCGATACGGCGCCACAAAGAAGGGATCGGCACGGCTCACGGCCCAACTGGAAGCCGTGCTTGGTGCGCTTGACGTCCTGCCCTTCGAAGCGCCAGCCGACGCCACCTATGCTTTGCTCCGCACGCGCCTTGAACGAGCGGGCCGGCCGATCGGCGGAAACGATCTGCTCATCGCCGCCCATGCGGTTGCTCTCGGCCACACGCTCGTCACCGACAACGAGCAGGAGTTCAGCCGGATCTCCGAACTGTCTCAGGAGAACTGGCTGCGTTGAAGGCTAGCGATACACCTAGTCGCGGCGCCTCTCGACAGGGCACGGGCGCCTCGCGCCCAATCAACTCACCGGCAACAGCTTCACGCCCAACCTGGCCAAGCTTTCGTCCATGCTCCCGCCGTACCACAGTGAGGACATCGCGCAGGCCGTGCAGGAGTCGCTGGGCAGGGTCGGGATCAGCGCGCCGCACGTCGTGGTGACGGCCGACCTGCGGAGCCGGCGCTGGATCGTCTTGGCGCGGTGGGAAGGCGGCGAGCACCGGGCGAGCTACCGCTTCGCCGGGCGCGAAGGGATCCACACGCCAGCCGAACTGGCCGCGTGGTTCGCGCGCGACGTCAGGCTTGCGTAAGCGCGGCGGCAGCCGCAACAGCCGGGCAAAGCGCTCGCCAGGATTGACAGTCGCCCGGGGGGCGGTCCATCGTGTGTCCTGCCGCAATCCTGGCGGGCGGGGCTGGGCTCGAAGCCGGCAGCCGGCCGGTCCTCGCCTCGCCACCTGATCGTGCGCCACGCGGGGAAAGGCGGCGCTGGCCATGTCCGAACGAGGGCGGCGGGACGTCTCGCGGAGAAGGCTGCTGGGGCTGGCGGCCGCGGGGGCTGGCGGGCTGGTGGCCGGCCGGCTCGCGTCCGGCTGGGCGCAGGTCGCGGCGCAGACGGAGCAGCCGCTGCCGGGCTTCAGCGGCCCGGGGCCGAACCCGTTCTGGAACTCGGTCGGCCCGCTGGTCCCCTACCCGCAGAAGCTGCCGCTCATCCGTTTGACCGACCGGCCGGTGCAGCTCGAGACCCCGCGCCATTACTGCCTCGGCGCGTTCACGCCCAACCCCGCGTTCTACGTGCGCTGGCACCTGGACGCCATCCCGAATGCCGTGGACCTGGCGCGCTGGCGGCTGGTGGTCGAGGGGCAGGTGAAGCGCCCGCTCCGGCTCTCGCTGGACGACCTGCTGCGCCGGTTCCCCTCCGTCTCCGTGGCCGCGGCGAACCAGTGCTCGGGGAACAGCCGCAGCCGCTTCCAGCCGCGGGTCGCCGGCGGGCAATGGGGGAATGGCGCCATGGGCAACGCGACCTGGAACGGCGTGCGGCTGGCCGATGTGCTGGCCATGGCGGGCGTCCAGCCGGGCGCGGTGCAGGTGCAGTTCGAGGGGCTGGACCGCGGGCGGGGGCCCGAAGGGCTGGGCTCCCACCGCTACCTCAAGTCGCTGGACGCGGGCGACGCGGCGCTCGAGCAGGCGCTGCTCGCCTACAGCATGAACGGCGAGCCGCTCCCCATGCTGAACGGCTTCCCGCTGCGGCTGGTGCTGCCCGGCTATTTCGCGACCTACTGGGTCAAGGCGCTGGGCTGGATCCGCGTGCTCGGGCAGCGCGACGAGAACTTCTGGATGCGGACGGCCTATCGCATCCCGGACACGCCGCGCGGCGCGACCACGCCAGAGGCGGTGGCCGGGGGGCAGGTGCGGTTCATCCCGATTCACCGCATGCCGGTGCGCTCCTTCCTGATCACGCCCGACGGCAGCGCCAAGATCCCGGCCGGCCTGCCGGTGGTGGTGCGGGGGATCGCCTTCAGCGGCTATGGCCGGGTGACGCGGGTGGACGTCTCGGCGGACGACGGCCGGAGCTGGCAGCCGGCCCGGCTCGGCCCGGACCACGGGGAGCACTCGTTCCGCGAGTGGAGCTACACCTGGAGGCCGGAGCGTCCGGGCGCGCACGTGCTGGCGGTGCGGGCGGCCGACGCCGCCGGCAACACGCAGCCGGACGAGCCGGTGTGGAACCCCGGGGGCTACCTGTGGAACCGCATCGAGCGCCAGGAGGTGGTCGTGGGACCCGCCGCATGAGGCACGGCCGCCTCGCGACAGGGCTGGGGCTGGCCGGGCTGGCCGCCCTGACCGGCCTCTCGATCTGGAGCGGCGCCGGGCCGGGCGCGCCGCCGGAAGCGAGCCCGGGCTGGATGGGGGCCACGGGGGCGCGGCCCGGCGGAGCGGCCTCCGCCGGAGCAGCGGCGGTAAGCGGCGGCGCGCTGCACCGTGCCGGCACCCTCCCGCCCCCCTCCAGCCAGGACACCGGGTCGGCGGCCAGCCGGGCGGGCGAATACGTGCCGGGCAGCCTAGGGGCGATCGAGCAGCCGCTGCCGCAGACCCAGCCTCCCGGCGCCGAGTACGGCGTTTCCGCCTACCCGCTCTATACGCCGGAGCTCGCGCCGGGGGAGGGGCGGGAGCTGGTGCAGGGTTTCTGCAGCACCTGTCACAGCCTCACCTACATCACCATGCAGCCGCCCTTGCCGCCCGCCGCCTGGGAGGCGTCCGTGCAGAAGATGATCACGACCTTCGGCGCGCAGATCCGGCAGGACGTGGCCCGCCGGATCACCGCCTACCTGCAGGCGCACTACTCGACGGGCAGGCGCGGCTAGCGCCGCGGAGGGACCCCGCCCCCGCTCAGGACGCCATGCGCTGGCTGGAGGGCGGGACCAGCCCCTTCAGCCGCATGTAGGTGACGATGTTGCCGTAATGCTCGAAGTCGTGGGCCGCGTTGAGGATGAGCACCGCGAGCCGGGTCCGCTGGCCGCCGAACAGGTCGATCGTCTCCAGCGAGGCCGCGTCCGCGATACCATACGCGCGGTCGCAGTATTCGAACGAGGCGCGCAGCGCCTCGACCAGCGCGGGCTTGGCCGCGCGCGTCTTCTCGAAATCCTCCTTGTGCGGGTCCTCCTCCTTCAGCGCGCTCGAGCAGAAGAGGTAGTTGGCATTGGCGATGTGCGCGATCAGTTCCGCGAAGTTGCGCACCTCCGCCGTGGGCCGGAAGGCGTAGTTCTCTTCCGGCATCTGATCCGCGGCCCGGACCACGTAACCCTTTGCGATCTCGTAGATGGCGCGCGCCGAGCCGACCGCCGCATTCGGATTGGCCGGCTCGCCCGCGGCGCCCTGGGCGAAGGCGGGCCCGGCGGCAGCAACGAACACAGCAACTCCAAGCAGTCGCTTCATGGGAGCCTCGCTTTTTGGGGGTGGAGAAGGAGCGGCACTCGGTCGCCGAATCTAGACAGGCGCCGCCTGCCGAACAAGTCGGAGCGCCGTGCGGAGCGCCGTGCGGCCGTGCGGGCGCACGCGGGAACGCCTGTGCCCGCGCCGGCACCGCCGCCAGGGGGCAAAATCGGCGAGGACACCATAACCGGAAGGCCGAGGTACGCCGCTCCTCGAGCCCCAAGTGCCAGGCATCGCCGGACGCGGGGCGGAAGCTCGAGCGCGCGGGTTTTCGCAACGTGCTGCACTATCCGGGCGGGATGGAGGGCTGGAAGTCGGCGGGGCACGACGTCGAGCATGGCGCGGCCGAAAGCCACGAGGTGACCGGCATGATGGCCGCAGATTGCTAGGCGCCCGCAACCGGGTCGCGGGCGATTTCCAGGGGGTGCTGGCTCGAGCCGGCACCCCCATCTGCATGAGCGCGATCTGGCCAGGCGCGGATCGGATAGGACTTGCCTTCCAGAGCTGCCGCCGCGCAATTTGTGACGCTCATGCCATCCGGCCCCTGCGGCCAATGCACGAGATCCATTTTTCCTGACCAGCTCCCGCGTCCGTGGAGGTGACCATGCGTGCCCTGCTTCGATGCCTGCTGCCGCTCGCCTCGCCATTGCTCCTGGCCGCACCGTCCGCGGCGCAGGAGAAGCCGTCGGACACGCTGCTCACGGTGCAGCATTACCTGGACTGGGAGACGGTAGCGGACCCGCAGCTCTCGCCGGACGGCCGGCAGATCGTGTACACGCGCCGCTGGGCCGACCGCAAGCATGACCGCTGGGAGTCCTCCCTCTGGATCATGGACGCGGATGGCGGGCGGAACCGCTTCCTGGTGAACGGCTCCGAGGCGCGCTGGTCGGCGGACGGCACGCGCATGCTGTACCTAGCCAAGGGCGAGCCGGAGGGCACCCAGCTCTTTGTGCGCTGGATGGACGCGGAGGGCGCGACCACGCAGATCACGCGCGTGGCCAAACCGCCGCAGAAC
>JACQVE010000265.1 GCA_016209965.1 Gemmatimonadota bacterium
CGAGACGCTGGCCCGCTACACGGGTGCTCACCTACCGCAGCGGCAAATCGAGGAGCTGGTCCAGCGAGCCGCCATCGATTTCGACGACTTCTACGAGACGAGGCGGCAGGAGGGGGAAGGCCCTCCGCCTGCCGAGCCCGAATCGCTCATGGTGATCACCACCGACGCCAAGGGCGTGGTCATGCGCAAGGAGGACCTGCGTCCCGGCACCCGCAAGGCCGCCGAGAGGAAGGGGCCCAAGCTGACGACACGGCTCAGCAGGGGGGAGAAGCCGGGTCGCAAGCGCATGGCCACCGTGGCCTCCGTCTACGCCGTGGGACGGCACGTGCGTACGCCCGAGCAGGTGATCGAGGCGTTGACCCGGGCGGCGCCGAAGGACCGGGACCGCCAGCCCCGTCCCCGTCCGGAGCACAAGCGCGTGTGGGCGAGCCTGGAGAAAGAGCCCCGGGCGGTGCTGGAAGAGGCGTTCCACGAGGCGCTGGACCGTGACGTCGACCTCCAGCTCACGTGGCTCAGCATCGTCGACGGCAACGAGCAGCAGCTTGACATCCTCAAGGCCCTCGCGAAGCAGTACGGGGTCCAACTCACCATCGTCCTCGACGTCTTCCACGTGCTCCAGTACCTGTGGAAGGCCGGCCTCGCCTGCGCGGCGGAGGGCAGCGTGGAGCTGGAGGAGTGGGTCTTCGAGCGGCTCGGGCGGATCCTGCGCGGAGAGGCCAGTCAGGTGGCGGCCGGCATGCGCCGGAGCGCCACCAAGCGCGGCCTCTCGCGCGAGCAGCGGAAGGGCGTGGACAGCTGCGCCGACTACCTCCTCAAGTACAAGGGCTACCTCGCCTACCACCAGTACCTGGCGGCCGGAATGCCCATCGCCTCGGGCGTCATCGAGGGAGCCTGCCGTCATCTCGTGAAGGACCGGCTCGCGCTCACCGGAGCCCGCTGGCGCCTCACCGGAGCCGAAGCCGTGCTCAGGCTCAGGGCCCTGCGTTCCAGCGGCGACTTCGACGCCTACTGGCGCTTCCACGAAGCGATGGAGTACGAGCGCAACCACCAGGCCCGCTACGCCGACGCTCGCGTCCCGGCCGTCACCCAGCGCAAGAAGTCCCGGCCCAAGCTCGTCGAGTAGCCGGCGCCACTCCCTCGCGCTCCCCGCCGCACCTCGGGACCGGGGGGGCGAGGAGCGTACCCCGTCACCCTGCGCTTCTCGGCGCTCACGCCCTCGCTTTGCCAGGGACACCCCGTTACCCCGCTCTCGGCACCAGTGGTAGCCCTTCCCCCCCAAACTCCACGCTGTCGTCCGCTCGAACGGGCCGCCATATGACCTTCCGCTCGGTCGTCGTAAAAGATCTGCACCCCGCCGAAATGACATGGCTTTTCCAGTACGTCTGCCACGGCACGCTCACGTTCTACGCAGCCCTGGAGCTACGCACGGGCGTGCTGCACCGTGCAGCCGCGCAGAGCGGCATACCAGCAAGCACTTCCTGGCTTCTGGATGCCTGATAGCCCGGCAGCCCGAGGGCCGGGAGATCCACACACAGTCTGTGATGACCGATCCGCGCATCTCTGAGAATCGAACCGCTCACAGAACCAAAGGTTGGCCGGGTGGCCCGCGCGCTGACCTGCGGTGGCCCAGCACGATGCAGCGCCACTACCCTGCCGGCGGCGATCCCATATGCTTCAACGCGCCGAGTCCCGGCAATCGGCTTCCCGGGCGGCAGGGCGGGCTCGGCCGCAGCGAGCATGCTCGCCGGGGCTGGGCATTACCATGGCTAGGCGGGTCTGTGTGAGGCGGCCGAGCTGGACCCCGATGCCGAACCGAATGGGAGGAATTGTCATGGCCCAAGACGGGCCCACGCAGGCAGGAGCATCGCCGGGTCACTGGGGAATCCGGAAAGCGCTGGCTCATCCGTAACACTTCCGGCGGTCGGAACTGCGCACAAATGCGGCATGGTTCAGCTAACCGGAGACCCCCCATGCGCCAACGCCTTCTCTGGCTGCGGGAGGTTCGGGACCGACATTACGGCCGCACCCTTTGACATGCCGGTCCGCCGGGTGCTTGCTCTTGCCTGGCTCATCACGCGGCACGTCGGCTACCTCGTCGCCCGCCGTGACGATGCCGGCACGGGGCAAGCCATCCTGCTCGATTTCGGCCGCCGCCTCACGGACGCTGATTACCGGCCTTGATCGAGCTATGCGAGGGGGTGCCCGCCTTCCACGGCACGACCATGGTGATGCTCACCTCGGCCAAGATCGAGATCGCGCTGAACCAGGGGCTGGGGGAGGAGGCGCGTCAGGGCAGACTGTGGATCATATTAAGGAGCGCCTGCCGGCAGGATTGCAGCGCCGGCTCAAAGCGGAGGGCTAGAAGGTACGGATCCAACGGCGGAAGAGCGCTCCGCGCCCGATGGCCGAATCCGCCCATGAGCGTGCAATGGCCGCGGCGCATTGTTGTGCGGATGATGTAGAAGGCGCTTCCCGGCGGGGTCACCAGTCCTTCGCCAGCTACGTGCTGACGCGGTTCCCGCCGGCCAACCGGCTCCGCGTGAAGGCGCGGGCGCCCGTCGCCATTGGGGCGCTACCTGCTGGACTGCAGGCACGCGGCTGGGCCGCCGCCCTGCCGGCCGTAGCGGCGGGGTGGTGGTTTCTCCCACCTCGGCCCCGCAGCCGCCAGGATGGAGGCCTGGAGACGCGACCAGGGGGAGAGCCCGGCCAGGCCGCTTTGCTCAAGGCCCCGAAGGACACCGGTTGAACGCCTCAGGGTGGGTAGCCGAACGCCTCAGGGCATAGGTGACCAGGCGAGCCCAGGTGCGGAG
>JACQVE010000266.1 GCA_016209965.1 Gemmatimonadota bacterium
GCTCCCGGTAGCGCAGGGCCAGGAAGCCATCGGCATGCTCGAGATCGCTGTTCTCGCGCAGGCGGGCGCGGCCGCCGCCCTGGGCCGCGTCGGCCGGAATCGGCGTCCCCGCACGCTTCCGGTAGCCGGCGCCGGTGCGCACCAACAGCTCGCCCCGCCCCACGCGCAACGGCGAGGCCGCCAGCACGCCCAGCGATCGGCCGCCCACGTGGTCCACGCCCGCCGCCAGCTCGAGGGCAGCGGCCGCTCCGCAACCAGGGGCGCGCGTGCCAGCCCCACCTCCACCACCCCGCCCAGCACGTTAGGGCCATGAAGCACGGAGGGCAGCCCGCGCACCAGCGTGATGCTCTGCGCGCCCGTGAGCGGCACCAGCCCGACGTCGGTGCGATGGTCCCACCCCAGCGTGAGGGGCACACCATCCACCAGCACCGCCACCTGGCGCGATTCCGCGCCACGCAAGGACAGCTCGGCCTCGCCCCGCGAGTTCGTGCGCACGTGGACCAGCGGCGTCGAGCGCAGGCTCTGCTCCAACAGCGGCGCGGGCGCGGGAGTGTGCAGGGAATCGAGGCGGATGACGACGGCGCTGACGCCGCCCGCCGTCGCCACCGAGCGCGCCACCCGCACCACCAGCTCCTCCATCGGGATGACGTCACCGGCTTTGACACTGTCTGCCGGCGCCTGCGCGGCTGCGCCGGCCGGCAGCAGCAGGATCGTGGCCGCGGCAGCCCGCAGTACCGCCCGGCCGGCGCAGCCTCGAGCCGCGGTGACCCCGGTCTGCAGCGCCGCCCGGGAAATGAGGCGGCGGGCGTACTCCGGTCCTGGCTTCATGTGGGGAGTGCGTATCCAGCCAGAGAGAAGGTCTGCTCAGGGAGGAGCAAGTTTAATGTCCAGGCGAGTGTGCGGCAACACTGGCCCCCGGCCGGGAAGCAGGGGCATGCCGGGAAAGCGGCATGGCAGTTCCGGCCAACATGGGAGATGCAAAACTGGTCCGATTGGCGACGGGGTCCACCCGGCCGAGCGGAAAACCGGCCTGCCGCTGCGCCGGCCACTCAGGCCGGCGACAAATGTCTTGACGCCCGCGGAATCGCTTCTATATACCAGGCATATGTGCCGCCCCACCCTTCTATTCCTCCCCCTGCTCGTGGCGCTGCTCAGCGCCCCGCCCCTCCGCGCCCAGATCATTCGAGGGGAACTGGCGGAAGCCGGCACGGGCAAGCCCATTGAGGCCGCATTTGTGGCGCTGGTGGACGGAACTGGCGTGCGCCGCGCCGGCGCCCTCACGGACTCGGCCGGCCGGTTCGTGCTCCGGCCGCCCGCGGCGGGGCGCTACACCCTGCGCGCCGAGCGCATCGGCAACGAGACGGCGGAGGTCAGCGTCCTGGTCGCTGCGGGCGCGGCGGTGGACTACCGGCTGGAAATGCAGGTCGAGGCCATCCCGCTCGCCGCCGTGGAAGCGGAGGCCAGGCGCAGGTGCGTGGTGCGGCCGGAGGAAGGACTGGGCGCGGCGCGGCTATGGGAGGAGGCGCGCAAGGCCCTGGATGTGGCGGCCTGGGCGCAGGACGAGCGACTGTACGAGTATGAGATCCGCCGCTACGAGCGGGAGCTGGATGTCGAGGGGCAGCGGGTGAAGCGGGAGGCCGTCGAGGCCCGGACCATGTGGGCCGAGCAGCCGTTCGTCAGCCTGGCGCCGGAGAAGCTGGCAGAATCCGGCTACGTGCAGAACACAGCCGAGGGGACCTTCTACTACGCGCCCGACGCGCACGTCCTGCTCTCGGACAGTTTTCTGGATCAGCACTGCTTCTGGGTCCAGCCGCCGCGCCCCGGGGAGGAGCACCTCATCGGGCTCGTGTTCGAGCCGGCGGGCGGGCGGAAGCTGCCGGAGATCCGCGGCGTGCTTAGCTTCGATCGCGCCAGCTCCG
Source organism: Gemmatimonadota bacterium (assembly GCA_016209965.1). Lineage (NCBI taxonomy): Bacteria > Pseudomonadati > Gemmatimonadota > Gemmatimonadota bacterium. The sequence goes on from JACQVE010000266.1 coordinate 1,920, forward strand.
AGCTGCGCTCCCTCGAGTACCAGTATACCAACCTGCCGCGCGCCGTCCCGGCCGAGCGGCTGGGGGGAAGCGTCGACTTCGAGCGCCTGGACAACGGCGCCTGGGTGCTGCGCCGCTGGTGGATCCGTATGCCCGTGATCGGCGTGCGCCGCGCCTGGTGGCGGCCGGTAGGCGAGCCGGACGTCGAGGTCCTGCTCGGCATCAAGGAGGTCGGCGGCGAGGTCGCGGGGCTGGCCGCGCGCACGCCCAAGCCGGTTCTGGCCCAGGCGCAGCCCC
>JACQVE010000267.1 GCA_016209965.1 Gemmatimonadota bacterium
GGGCTTCGCGTTCTTCCCGTCCACCGCCTTGAGGTGGTCCACCAGCGCCCGCTGTGCCTCGGACCAGCGCCCGTAGTTCCCCTCATTCACGCTGTAGATGCGCTCGCCCGGCACCGGGATCCGGATGTGCGGATGGCTGAGCAGGAACTCGCCGATGGAGGGGTCCAGTGTGAAGCCGTGCACCCCGTTGCCAGTCGTGTACACCAGCATGGTCGAGGGACCGTAGATGATGTAGCCCGAGGCAACCTGCCGGTTGCCGGGCTGCAGGCAGTCCTCGGGCGTGCCCCGCGCCGCGTCCGAGATCTTGCGATGAATCGAGAAGATGGTGCCGATCGAGACGTTGGCCTCGATGTTCGAGGAGCCGTCCAGCGGGTCATAGAGCAGTGCGTAGCGCCCGGTGGGGAACTGCTCCGGGATGGGCAGGATCTCCTCTGACTCCTCCGAGGCCATGCAGCACAGGTGGCCGCCGTGGTCCAGCGCCTTGAAGATCACTTCGTGCGCATAGACGTCCAGCTTCTTCACCGTCTCGCCGTGAATATTGGTGGCTTCCGTCGAGCCCAGGATATCCACCAGGCCCGCCTTGCTCACTTCCCGCACGATCAGCTTGGCCGCCAGCGCGATCTCGTACAGGATGTTGCTGAATGCGCCCGTCGCCTCCGGGAACTTCCGCTCCTGCTCGATGATGAAGCGTTCGATCGTTATCACAGAGCTCCGCATCACTCGTCACCTCCGGGTAGATCGTGACGTCTGGGCTCGAGCGGCTCCTTCAGCCGCCCTCACCCGCCTCTGCCCTGCGCGCTTCGACTTCGAACGGATTGGCAGTATAACCGTGCCTCAGGTGATTCCACAGATAGAGCAGCGGAAACGTGAAGGGCCGCTGCTGCCACTGGCGCACGTGTGCCAGCTCGTGGCGGATCAGGCGCACGGTGAGCGGGACCGCGGGGTGGATGACGATGGTGCGGCCCAGCGTGACCGCCGCTGCGGGCGCACGCATGCCGGACAAGAGGCCTGCCAATGTCGGAATCGACCGGCCACGCCGCAAGGCTACGCCCGTCGGCAATTCCTCCCGCGCCTCCGCCTCTTCGCGTGGCGACGCGCGCAGCACCTGGTTGACGATGCTCTCCTCCTGGGTCGAGCGCCCGGCTTAGTGGTCGAATCCGCAAATACGCCCGCATTCGGCCGCCGATCCATCCCCGCTGGCTGCGTTGCGTGGCCGTACTTACGAACTCGACCACTCAGGAACGCGCGGTCTCGAATTCGAGCTCCCCCGAGGCGCGCGCTCGCACGGTCACTTCGCCATGCCAGTCTGTGCGCAACACACGCACCCGCCGGCCGGCCAGCCGCCGCAAGACCTCCGGATGCGGGTGGCCGTAGCGATTGTGCCGCCCTACCGAGATCAGGGCCAGCCGCGGGGTGGCCGCGGCCAGCAGCTCCTCGGACGAGGAGGTGCCGCTCCCGTGATGCCCCACTTTCAGGACATCGACGCGCAGTCTGCCGCCGTGCCGTACGGCCAGCTCCCGCTCGACCGCTGCCGGCGCATCGCCCAGGAACAGCGCCGTGAATCGGCCGTAGGCCAGCCGGAACACGACGGAAGATTCGTTCGTGGCTTCCTTCCCGTCAAGCGACGCCGGCTGCGGGTGCAGGAATTCGATCACCAGTCCGTCAAACCGGAGTTCCCGCCCCGCTCGCGCGGGCACCCAGCGGATCCCTTCCCGGCGCGCCTCCTGCAGGACCAGCAGATAGAGTGGCTTCCCCGCGGCCGCGCCCGGATCCACGACCAGGCCCACAGGCAGCGTGTTCAGCACCGCCTCGGACCCACCGATATGGTCTGCGTCGGGGTGGGTCAGGATCAGCGCCTCGAGCCGCCGCACGCCGTGGCGGAGCAAGAACGGCACCACCCGGGCACGGCCCGCGTCATACGTGTCGCTGCGCGGCCCCGCGTCCACCAGCAGCCAGCGTCCCGCCGGCGAGCGCAGGGCGAGCGCGTCTCCCTGCCCCACGTCGATGACGTGGATCTGCAGCTCGCCGGCGCCCAGCCGCCGCACGGCCAACGGCCAGGCCAGGAGGAACGCCACGGCGGCGCCGCCGGCCGCCAGCCGCCGCACCCACGGCCGCACCCGGGTTCGGCTGGTGACGCCTGCAGCGCCAACGCGCGGCTCCGGCGTCCCGGCTGCGGGGGCGCTGGGAGCGGCCAGTTGCGCAGCAAAGATGCAGGCGAGCAGCGCCGCGCAGAACCAGGCGGCCACCAGGTCGCGCGGCACGGCCAGATGCCCCGCAGGCAACCACGCGCCCCAGCGCGCCGCCGCATCCAGTGCCGCGAGCAGCAGGCCGCCGCCGTTCGCCAGGAACTCGGCGGCCGGCCAGAGCAGCCAGCTAGCGGCGAGCGCCAGGGCCAGGGCCGGCACCGCCAGCGCGACCAGCGGAATGGCGGCAAGGCTGGCCAGCACGCCCACCGGTGCCAGGCGGCCAAAGTGCAGCACGCTGAGCGGCGCCGTGGCCAGGGTCGCGGCCAGGCTGGTGGCCAGAGCGTCGCGCAGCGCCGCCGGCCCGGGCAGCCAGGGCAGCACCAGCAGTCGGCGCCGCAGCACGATGATCCCCGCTGTCCCCGCAAACGAGAGCTGAAACCCGGCATCCAGCGCCGCCAGCGGCTCGATGGCCAGCAGCACCAGCGCGGCCGTTGCCAGAAGGCCCACGGGATGCGCGGGCCGCTGCAGCAGCCGCGCGCCGAGCAGCAGGAGAACCTGCAGGGCCGCGCGCGCCGCGGCGTAGGGCGCTCCCAGAAAGAGCACGTACGCCACCGTGACCAGCGCCGCCGCCCCGGCGCTCAGACCGGGCGCCAGCCGCAGCAGGCTGCACACCAGCAGCAGGGAAGTCGCAACCAGGCCGACGTGCAGCCCGGAAATGGCCAGCAGGTGGATCAGCCCGGAATCGGCGAAGCGCTCCCAAACCGCGGCGTCCAACCCATCCCGCTGCGCCAGCAGCAGCGCCTCCGCCAGTGCTGCGCGCTTTCCGTACAGGCGCTGCAGCCGCTCCTGCGCCGCACCCCGCGCGCCAAGCAGCGGGTGATGCCCGCCCCCCCGCCCGCCCCGCCCGCCCCGCCCCCCC
>JACQVE010000268.1 GCA_016209965.1 Gemmatimonadota bacterium
CGACGGCGGGCAGAGGTCAGAGCTGGGCGCGATCCTGGAGTGGCTGCGCACGACGCGCGAGGGGTCGCTCCAGGATCTGCCCTTCACGCCCACGCCCGCGGTGTGGGACGAGGTGGCGAGCGAGACGGACGTGTGTCTGCGGGCGCGCTGTCCGCATTTCGAGCAGTGCTTTTACCAGCGAGCGCGGCGCGATGCTGCGTCGGCCGACGTGCTGGTGGTGAACCATCACCTGCTGTTCAGCGACCTGGCCGTGCGGCGGGCGCAGGGCAACTACACGGCGCCGGCAGTGCTGCCGCCGTACCGGCGCGTGATCCTGGACGAGGCGCACAACCTGGAGGAGTCCGCGACCTCGCACCTGGGGGCCGCGGTCTCACGACGCGGGCTGTTCCGCCTGCTGGGCCGACTCGAGCGGCGCGGCCGGGGACTGCTCCGGATCATCGAAGAGCGGCTGAAGGCGGGGCGGGATGACCTGCTGCAGCAGGACGCGCTGCGCGAGATCAGTGGCACGGTGCGGCCGGCGCTCGAGCGAGTGCGGCAGCGGGCGGCGGATTTCTTCCGCGGGCTGGACACCCTGGTTGCGGCTGCGCCCGAAGGGGTGCTGCGGCTGGACGCCGAGTTCCTGACGCAGCCCTTGTGGGCCGAGTCGCTGAGCCTGATCTACGAGGGGCTGGCCCTGTCCCTGGAAGAGCTGGCGCGCGGGCTCGAGCGGCTGCGCGAGACGATCCTGCTCGATACCGCGTGGAGCGATGCGCTGCAGGGAGAGCTGGTCGAGCTGCAGGGTGCGGCCGGCCGCACCCGCGCCGCCCTCGATGCCCTGCGCCTCGCCTTTGCGCCCGCGCAGGACGCGTTTCCGCTGGTGCGGTGGCTGGAGCGGCGCGGCGGCCGGGAGGCGGGCGCGGCTGGTGCGGGGGGCGACGGGGGCGAGGGTGGCGAGAGGGGCGAGGGGAACGTGGCCGTGAGGACGGCGCCCGTCGACATCTCGGAGCCGCTGCGCGAGTCGTTGTTCGAGCAGGTGGACACGGCGGTGCTCACGTCCGCGACGCTGGCCACGCGCGGCGACTTCGGCTTCCTGAAGAGCCGCCTGGGGCTGGCGCGCGGCGGGTTGCGGCTGAGGGAAGCGGTCTACCCGTCGCCCTTCGAGTTCGAGCGTCAGACGCTGATCGCGATTCCCACGGACGTGCCGGCGCCCGTGGGCGAGGAGGGGGCTTTTGACTACGCCACGGCGGAAATCGTGGCGGACGTTGCGGATACCAGTGATGGCGGGATCTTCGGGCTCTTCACGTCCTACCGCTCGCTGCGCGCGGTGGCGGGCGAGCTGCGGCGGCGTGGGCTGCACGCACGCTGGCCGCTCTTTGAGCAGGGGGAGGCGCCGCGCGCGCAACTGATCGAGGCGTTCACGCGCTGCGGCCGCGGCGTGCTGCTGGGCGTCGCATCCTTCTGGGAAGGCGTGGATGTGCCGGGCCATCCGCTGCGCGGACTGGTGATCGCCAAGCTGCCGTTCAAGGTGCCGGCGGAGCCCGTTACCGCGGCGCGGATCGAGGCCATCGAGCAGGAGGGTGGCGACTCGTTCCGCGAATACGTGTTGCCCCACGCGGCGCTGCGGCTGAAGCAGGGGTTCGGGCGATTGATCCGCTCCGGAAGCGATCGCGGCGCGGTCGTGCTGCTCGACCGCCGCGTCGTCGAGAAGGGGTACGGCCGCTACTTCTTCGAAACCCTGCCGCCCGCCCCCGTGCACACCGGCCCGTGGTCGGAACTCCGGGCAGTGGTGCGGCAGTTCTACGGAAACGCCCCGGGTTAAGCCCGCCGCGCCCGTTTCGTCGGAGCTCGTGCTAGTTCCCCGTTTTCGCAAACCCAATTACGTATTCACCGCTGAGTGCGCAGAGGACACAGAGTGGCAGCGAGTGCCCCAAACCCGTCCGATCTCTGCCTCCTCCGGTGCGCTCCGCAGGGAACTGATACGTTCTCGTAATTGCGAAAGGATATGCTATTGGCCCGCCGGCACGGCGGGTGCGTCCAGCACCTGGCGCGTGGTCTGGGCCAGCAGCTCTGGTGTGAACGGCTTCTGCAGGAAGGCGATGCCGGCCTCGAGCACGCCGTGCCGCACAATGGCGTCGTCGGTGTAGCCGGACATGTAGAGGACGCGGATCTCGGGATCCCGGGCCGCGAGTCGCCTGGCCAGCTCGCGCCCGCTCATTTCCGGCATGACCACGTCGGTAATCAGGAGGTAGATCCGGCCGGTGTGCTGTTCGGCGACCTGCAGCGCCTGGGGGCCGCTGGCCGCTTCGAGCACGGCGTAGCCGCGGCGCTCGAGGATGCGGCGAGCGAGGCGCCGCACGGCCTCGTCGTCTTCCGCCAGTAGAATGGTCTCTGACCCGCCCGGCGCCGCTGCCCTGGGCGCCCGCTCGATGACCGCCGCCGGCTCGTCGATCCGGGGCAGATAGACCTTGAAGGTGGTGCCGCTGTCCACCTCGCTGTACACCCAGATATAGCCGCCGCTCTGCTTCACAATGCCGTAGACCGTGGCCAGGCCGAGCCCCGAGCCGCGGCCGTGCTCCTTGGTGGTGAAGAACGGCTCGAAGATCTGGGACTGCGTGTGCCTGTCCATGCCGTGGCCGGTGTCCGTCACGGCCAGCATCACGTAGCGGCCGGGCTGCATCTCGGGGCGGTGCGCCTGCTCGCGGGCGAGCTCGGCATTGGCCGTCTCGATCGTGATCCTGCCGCCGTCAGGCATGGCGTCCCGCGCATTGACCACGAGGTTCACGATCACCTGCTCGACCTGCCCGAGATCCGCGCGGACGCGGCCCAATTGCGGCGCGAGCCGCACCTGCATCTGGATGTCCTCGCCGATCAGGCGCCGGAGCATTTTCTCCAGCTCCGAGACGGTGGCGTTCAGGTCGAGAGGCCGGGGCTGGAGCAGTTGCTTGCGGCTGAAGGCCAGGAGCTGCCGGGTCAGCGAAGCGGCGCGGTCTGCGGCATTCTTGATCTCCTGCAGGTCCGCGGCCATGGGATTGTCCGGAGCCAGGTCCTCGATCAGCAACTGCGCGTGGCCCTGAATCGCTGTGAGCAGATTGTTGAAATCGTGGGCTACGCCGCCCGCCAGCCGGCCTACCGCCTCCATCTTGTGCGCCTGGCGCAGTTGTGCCTCGCGCTGGCGCAGCGCCTCCTCCGCCTGCTTGCGCTCCGTGATGTCGGAAGAATTGATGACCACGCCCCTGACCGCGGGGTGCGCCAGCAGGTTGTTGGCCGTGGCCTCGATCACACGCCACGACTCGTCCTTGTGGCGGAAGCGCAGCTCGAGCGCCTCGCCGCCGTACCTGCCGCTGAGCACGCGGGCAAAGGCTTCCCGGGTGGCGGCCACGTCCTCGGGGTGCACGAAGCTGAAAACGTCGCGGCCCAGCATCTCGTCCGGCCGGTAGCCCAGCACCCGCTGGACCGAGGGACTCTCGTAACGGATCGTGCCCTCCGCGTCGAGGATGGTGATGATGTCCAGCGCGTGCTCGATCAGGGAGCGGAAATGCTCCTCGCTCTGACGCAACGCCTCCTGCATGCGCTTGCGCCGCGTGATGTCGTGAATGATCCCCCGATAGCCGACCACGCTGCCGTCCGCCGCCCGCTCGACGGAGGAGCTCAGCTCGCAGTGGATCAGCCCCCCGTCCTTGCGCCGCAACTGGACCTCGAAGTCCAGGACCGCGCCCTTCTTCTCGATAGCCCGCTGGAAACGGCGGCGATCGGCCGGGTCGGCGTACAGCTCGCGCGCGTTCAAGCGGAGGATCTCCTCGCGGGTGTAGCCGAACAGATCGAGCGCCGCCTGGTTCACGTCGACGAAATGCCCGTCACGGGCCGTGATGTAGATGGCGTCGCGGGACTGCTCGAAAAGGCCGCGGTAGCGCACCGCGCTCTCGCGCAGCGCCGCCTCCGACTGCCGCAGCCGCGCCTCGCTCTCGCGCAGCGCTTCCTCCGCGCGCCGCCGTTCCGTGATGTCCCGGAAATACACGGAAAGCCCATCGCCCGCCGGGTAGGCGTGCACTTCGAAGATCCGGTCCACCAGCAGGGACGGGGCCTCGAAGTCGACCGGCCTCTGCTCCGCCAGCGCACGATGGTACTCCTGGTAGAAGCGCGATCCCACGGACTGCGGAAACTCCTCCCACACCACGCGCCCCACCAGCTCCGCACGCGGCCGGCCCAGCAGCTCCTCGGCCTTCCGATTCACGTACGTGAAGCGCCAGCCCCGGTCCAGCGCCACGAACCCGTCCCGGATGCTTTCCAGGATGTTCGTCAGCCGCTCCCGGGCCGCCTCGGCCTCGGCTCGCGCCGCCTGCTCGCGCGCCAGCACCTCGGCACGCGCGTCCGGCGGATCCGGTGATGAAGTCGGAATCATGCCGATGAGGGTGGGCTGGACGAGCCGCGTGGGTAGGCGGAGCGGTTGAAGCCGCGACGCGTGTTCCCCAACCTGGGGTCGGCGCCGCGGCGTATCCGCCCGCCCCACACACTCACTCGCCTCGTCACGATCCCGCACTGTGTCAGGGGGAGAGGGCGCCAAGATAGCGATTCGGGTCAGGTCTGGCAAAGGGTGGGGCTCAGGATAGTGAGTCACAACCAATGAGGCGGTGTGCTGCCTGAGGCGGTGTGCCAGGCTATGGCGACGATGGCTCGCGGATGCAGGGACGGTACTCGCTACCGCTCGAGTCGGCGGCCGTGTCGGGCACGATGATGCGGAAGATGTGGGGCACAACGGAGGCGAAGACGCCGGTGCCGTCGCCGCGGATGCTGGGGATGCGGACCAGGCCGGAGGGGTTGAAGTTGCCGCCGCGATGCCAGTGTACGTAGTTGCGGTCGGCGGCGGCGATGACGACATCGGCCAGCGTGTGGGGCGGCAGCCCGTAGCGGATGGCGAGGAGCAGGTCGCGCTCGAGCTCGAGGCGCTCGAACACGCCGAAGTCGGTGGGGAAGACCATGCTGGTGTCCTCGCGGGTGATGTTCAGGCCGAAGAGGCGGAGGGGGTCCTGCTCGACGGTGATGCCGCGGGGGGCGAGGGCGCGGCGCAGGCCGCGGAGGTCGGTCTCGGCGATGTAGACCCAGGCGCCGGCGGCCGCAGTCCAGGTGATCGACAGGGGCTGGCCTGCCGGCAGGGTGCAGGCTACGGGTGCCAACCTGTGCTCTGTGGTGGCTTCGGGATCGAGCTCGGGGTGCCGGAGCTGAAAAGTGCCGGGCACCACGGTCGCTCCCGTGAGCAGCCGGCCGTCGGCGGTTTCCATGCGCAGCGTGTAGCGCTCGCCAGGCCGGACGAAGCCGGAACCGAAGCCCGCTTGTTCGAGATCCGTGGCGTAGCAGGTGCCTTGAACGTCGCCCGCGGCGGTATCGGGCTGCAGGGTGCAGCGCTTGTCTTCCAGCTCGTGGAAAACAAGCTGCCGCCCCGCGGCATCGCTCACGCTGATCCGGGCTCCGCGCACCGTTGCTGGGGCTCCGGCCTTGAGCGTGCCGTGCAGGAACGCGAGCTGCTGGGGCTGGCCCGCGCGCAGGACGATTTCCGCGACAATGACGTCCTCGGGATCGGCGGTGGTGACCTCTTCGAGCTCGCAGCTGGCGAGACCCAGGGCGGCGGCGAGCCAGAGCGCGGCGCCGACTGCGGGCGCGCCGGGCGGCGTGCGGCGGGTGCGGCCGCGTGCGCAGAGGCTGCAGACGCCGCGAGCCACCTGCAGGTGAACACCGTGACCGCTGGCGGGCAGCGGTTGAGCGGATGGGGCGCGGCTCAAAAGACCACCTCGAGGCCCAGCGTGGGCAGGAGGGGGAACATCGAGATGCCGGAGCGCGTGGCCGGCGAGCGGTCGTACTGGTAGAAGTAGAAGAGCACGTTCTTCCGGTTGTAGACGTTGAGCAGCTCGAGGTAGGGCGTTAGCGTCCCCCACCGGGGCAGGAAGCGGCGGCGCAGGGTGAGGTCGAGGCGATGGTAGGCGGGGTAGCGCGCGCCGTTGCGCTCCCCGAGTGCCACAGCGCGCGCGATTTCCCCGGTAGCCGGGTTCTCGAAGGTGGCGAAGGCGCCGCCCCTCACCAGATAGTAGTCCAGGAACGTGTAGCTGCCCAGCGCCCGGGTGTAGGGCAGTCCCGTGCCCAGGTTCCAGCGCAGGCCGGCATCCAGCCGCCAGGGCAGGCGGCTGCGCAGCACCAGGTCAATGTCCAGGCGGCGGTCGAACACCGGCGGGTAGCGGATGGCGGGCGCGGGGTCGAGCCCGGAGAGGAAATCAGGGAACTCGCGCCAGGTACGGAGCCAGGAGACGGCCAGCCAGCCTCGCACGGTGCCACTGTCCCGGCGCACCAGCAGGTCGGCGCCGTAAGAAGCGCCGCGGCCGGCGAGCAGGTCATCCGTCCGGTCGTTGGGATCCTCCGCGAAGTTGTTGGTCGTGACGCCGTCAAAGGAGCGGTAGTAGGTCTCGATCGAGGCGGACCAGCCGCTGCCGAAGAAGCGCTCGAGCCCTGCCTGGACCTGATCCGAGACGACGTGCGGCGCGCGCTCGCCGGCCAGCACCCAGATGTCGATGCCCAGGGGCAGCTCCTCGTCGCGCAGTGAGTGGAGGAACTGGGTGTAGCGGCCGGCGGCCAGCTTGACCGCGACGTCGCCTCCCAGGAGGCGCTTGACGGCCAGCCGGGGCGCGAGGGCAGTGCGGGTCGGGGCGCCCGCCGTGAACCAGGCGTCCGCCCGCCCGCCCAGCTCGAAGATCCAGGAGCGCCCGGCGCGCGCCCGCGCCTGCAGGTAGCCGCCGGCCAGCAGGGAAACCTGGCCCTCGCGGCGGAACACCGAGCCGCCGCCCTCGAGGAGGTTGGCATAACGGTAGCGGTCCAGCTCGGCGCCCGCGCGCAGCGCGGCCGTGCGGCTCAGTGGCAGGTCCAGGTCAGCCCGCAGCAGCGCCTGTTCCATGCGGCTGCGGAAGCGGGTGTCCTCGAAGTCGGGGAACCGCAGTGAAGTGCTGAACCGGCTGTAGCCCGCGCGCACATCGAGCGCGCGGCCGGCCGCGGCCGCCGAGGTCCAGCGGATCCCGGCGAGGTCGTTCCCCCAGTCCCAGAACAGTCGCAGCGGGAAGTCTTCCACCCGCGTCAGGTCCAGCACATCCTGGCCCGTGTAGGCGGTGGCCGTGAGGCGGGCGCCGCCAGGCGACCACCCCTCGAAATACCCCTGCAGATCGGTGAGGTGGTAAGGGAACTCGAGCACCGGCTTGAGGAGCTGATCGAAGTAGGAGCGGCGGGCGGAGGCGCGCAGCCGGGCCGTTTGGAGCCCCAGGGGCCGCGCCAGTGCAGCGGGCAGCTCCGCGCCCAGCGCCAGGCGAGTGGCCAGCAGCGAGACGCCGGCCTGCGCCTGGAAGCCCGGCGGGCCGGCGTCGCTTTCCACGGTCAGTACCGAGGAAACGCGGCCGCCGTGCTCGGCCGGGAACCCGCCGGCCATGAGCTCGGCCCGGGCTACGAGATCGGAGTTGAACACGCTGAACAGCCCGCCCAGGTGGAAGGGGTTGAACAGCGGGAAGCCGTCTAGCAGGATCAGGTTCTGGTCGGCCGAGCCGCCGCGCACGTTGAAGGCGGCAGAGTAGTCGGAGGTCGAGACCACGCCGGGCAGGACCTCGATAGCGCGGACCGGGTCGGACTCCGCGAGCCCGGGGATCAGCGCCAGCTCTTCGGCGGCCAGTTCCTGAATCGTGCGGCCGGCCTCCTGCTCGAAGCGAGCGCGGCGGCGCTGGACCTCGACCTCGAGACCCGGCAGCGGCAC
>JACQVE010000269.1 GCA_016209965.1 Gemmatimonadota bacterium
CGGGAGTACGGCGCAGAGCCGTCGGCGGAGACGCGGGCGCTGATCGAGGCCATCCGCGCAGATCGGGGAGTGGCCGCGGCGGCGGAGGACTCGGGTGTGCCGCAACCCGCTGCGCCACGCGCGGCCGTCACGCCGGTGGCGGCCCCAGACCATGCCGCTCTGCCCCTCAGGCCGCCCCGCCGCCTGCACTGGTCTCGCCTGGCCCGCTCGCTGGCCTGGACAGGACGGGCCCGGACCCTGGCGGGCGCCGCACTCGCGCTCCTGCTCCTGGCCAGCGTGGCGGTCTGGCGATACGGCAGCCTGGGGCCGCGGGCAGGCGCGCCCGTCACCAGGGTCGCGGTATTCCCCTTCTCGCTGCGCGGCAGCCCGGAGCTCGACTATCTGCGCGAGGGCGTGGCCGAGCTGCTCAGCACCAGCCTCGACGGCGCTGGTCAGATGGTGACGGTGGACGCGCGCGCACTCCTCAGCCTGCTAAGCCGGGAGAAGGGCGTGCCCGGTCCGGACCGGGCCCGAGAGCTGGCCGCCCGCCTCGGCGCCGGCTCGCTCGTGCTGGGCAGTATTATCGAGGCAGGCGGGCGGCTCGAGCTCACGGCGTCGCTCTACGGCCGGGACGGAACCGTCGAGACCGTGGCCCGTGCGGGAACGTCTCGCGAGGAGGGGATTTTCGATGTGGTCGATCAGCTAGCCCGTGGCCTGGTGGCCGGTGAGTACGCGGGGCCGCGCGGCCGACTCACGCGTCTGGCCACCTTGACCACCCCCTCCTTGCCAGCCCTGAAAGCGTATCTGGCAGGGGAAAGCGCCTTGCGGCCCGGCCGCTTCGCGCAAGCGGCCGAGGCGTTCCAGCGGGCCGTAGCCGCCGACACGCTCTTCGCCCTGGGCTACTATCGACTGGCGGTGGCGGCAGGCTGGGCGGCGGACTTCGCTCTGGCGCAGCAGGCCGCCGAGCGAGCGACTCGTCTGGCCCACCGGCTCTCGCCACGCGACCGGCAGTTGTTGACGGCCTACCTGGCCGTGCGTCGGGGGCGCAGCGACGAGGCCGAGAACCTGTACCGCGACATCCTGCGAGTCTACCCGGATGACGTCGAGGCCTGGTACCTGCTGGGCGAGACGCTCTTTCACTACGGGCGCTTCCGCGGCCGTCCCGCGGCGCAGGCGCGGCCAGTGTTCGAGCGCGCCCTGGCACTGGACCCGGAGCACGGCGGGTCGCTGGCACATTTGATGGACCTGGCGGCCATGCAGGGTCGCTTTGCCAGCTACGACTCGCTTCTGGCGCGATCCTTCTCTGAGGGGACGCCTCCCGTCTGGCGCCGCGCCGTCCGCGGCTTCGGCCTGGGCGACGCCCAGGCTCGGGAAAAGCTGCTGGCGGAGCTGCGGCGCACGGCGGACCAGCATGTGGCGCTGAGCAGCCGCCTGGTGGCCACACAGGCGCATGACCTCGAGGGAGCCCGGCAGATCGCGCGGCTGCTGATCGAGCCCACGCGCGCGCCTCAGACACGGGCGCGCGGTCATTTCTTCCTGGCGCAGATCGAACTGGCTCTGGGCCGCTGGCACGCCGCATGGAAGCAACTGGACGGGGCGGAAGAGCTGGATCACGCTTCCGCCCTGGAGCTGCGCGCGCTCTATGCCGCCCTGCCCTTCCTGCCCATCCCCCGGCGCGAAATCGAGCGGGCCCGCGACCGCCTGCTGCACTGGAACGCCGCCGCCGTGCCGCCCCAGCCGGGATCGTTCTACGCCACGCACGACGGACTGCACCCCGTATTTCGCCTCTACCTGCTCGCGCTGCTCAGCCTGCGGCTGGACGACCCCACCGCCGCCGCCGACTTCGCCGCAGAAATTCCACGGGCTGCCGCCCGCGGCGACTCGCTCCACTCCAGCATGCTGGCCCGCAGCGTACAGGCGCAACTCGCGTGGCGGCGCGGGCGGCCGCTCCAGGCCCTGGCCGAGCTGAGCAGCAGCCGCCCAGAAACCTGGGAAGAGAACCTGGGGCGCTCCCCCTTCTTCTCCCAGGCCCACGAGCGCTACCTGCAGGCGGAAATCCTGGCCGAACTCGGGCGGGACCAGGAGGCGCTGGGCGGCTTCGAGTCGCTCGCAGAACACGCCGTCCACGAACTGGTCTACCTGCCCGTGGCCCATTTGCGGCGCGCCGAGATCCACGAGCGAAACCGGCAACAGCAAGCCGCCGCTCAGCACTACGCCCACTTCCTCAAACTGTGGGAGCACTGCGACCCCGAGCTCCTGCCCCTGGTCACAGCGGCCAGACGAAGGCTGGCAGCTCGCGGCGAATAGCCGGTGTTTCATGGGCGGGCGTCGTTGCCTCGGCTGGAAACAATCGAGGTGGGCGCCACGACGGCTGAGCTGGTGGGGCGCCGCGGGAAGGTCGAGAGCGGCAGACCTTTCCGAGGCGTGTATGGGATAGCGCCCGGTTATGCCGCGACTTGGGCGCCTGTGGAAGCGGGTGCGGAAGGAAGCGTCGGCGGGACGGCGTAGACTGCCGATCTCTCGCGAGAATCGCGGCGTACGGAAACGCTACACCGTCCAGTTTGGCGACCATCGCTGGCGCCGGACCTGGGCAGGCGGGTGCGTCCGCCGACGCGACCGCTTCCCGCTCTTGCTGTGCCCGCGGGCATTCCCAGGTACGGCACCAAGGTCGGCCCCGGCCCAGGAATTCGGCACCATTCTTGCCTTGCCCGTGTCCAGGACGAGGTCACCTCGCTTGCAAGAAGATAGATCTTAGCTTGCTCTGGGCGGCGTCGGGTGCCGGTCGGTCCGATTTGCCAGGCCCGGTCTCCGGGCAAAGCCCCGCACAGCCCCGCTCCGACGGAGGAGAGAGGACTGGCGAACGGCAACAATGGACATGGACTGAATGCCTTCGATCTGGCGTTCCACGGAATAATTGGAGAATGTCCTCGGTTGCGGAGCATCTGGCGGCTGGTGAAGCGCTTTGCCGGCACCGACATACCCCTGCTTCTCGAGGGGGAGACGGGAACGGGCAAGGAGCTTTTCGCCAAAGCGATCCACCAGCTCAGCCACCGGAGTTCCGGCCCATTCGCGCCGCTGAACTGCGCGGGCCTGCCGGAAGCCCTGCTGGAGAGCGAGCTCTTCGGTTACGAGAGGGGGGCGTTCACGGGCGCGGCCGGCACGAAGCCGGGGCTCTTCGAGTTTGCGGACGGCGGCACGGTCTTCCTCGACGAGGTTGGGGAGCTGCCGCTCCAGGCCCAGGCGAAGCTGCTCCGGGCCGTGGAGACGCGGAGCATTGTCCGGCTGGGGTCCCGCCAGCTCCGGCCGAAGGTGCTGGACTTCCGCGTGGTGAGCGCAACGAACCGGAACTTGGAGGAGGCTGTGCGGCGGGGCGAGTTCCGCCGGGACCTCTACCACCGCTTGAGCGGCGTAGTCATCGAGCTGCCGGCGCTACGGGAGCGTGTGGGCGACGTGGAGCATCTGGCCCGCAGCTTTTTGGCCCGTTACCGAGAGGTGTATGGAAAGCCGCGGCTGGAGCTGGCGCCGGCGACGCTGGAGGCGTTCCAGCGATCCCCCTGGCCCGGGAACGTGCGCGAGCTGGAACACGCGGTAGCCGCGGCGGCGGCGGCGACGGATGCGGTCATTGAGCCGCAGCATCTGGGCCCGCAGCTCCGGCGGCGCCTCGCGCGGATGGGCGAGGACGCGGCCGGCCCGGGCCCGCGGGTGGAGATCCGCGTGCGGTACCCGTGCTCGCTGGCCACGCCTGTGGACCTGAAACAGATCAAGGCGGAGATAGCGCGGGATGCGGAGGCGCAGGTCGTGGCCGCGGCGCGGCGGCTCCACCACGATTTGACCCGGGAAGAGCTGGCGCAGTTCCTGGCGGTGGATGCGAAGACGCTGCGGCATATGCTCCGATTCCTCCAGCGGGCGCCGGCCGCGGCGCCGCGGGAGGCGGGTGTGTCCGCATGACGCCGTAGGTTGCCGCTCAGCGGGGCGGCAGCAGTTGCTGCTGGGCGAGGCGCTCGACGGCCTGGCGGAAGTTGCGGCCGTGGACCCGGAACGCCTCGTAGGACGCGGCGGCCCCGTGCCGCTCCAGGAATTCCTCGATGGCCAGGAGGGTGGCCGCCCGGCACAGGGCCTCCAGCTCCGCGCCGCTCCGGCCATCCAGCTCCGCGGCCAGGCGGTCGAGGTGGACGTCCGCGGCCAGCGGCCGCGCCGCGTTGTGGATCGTCAGGATGGCCCGCCGGGCCTCGAGGTCCGGCGGCGGGAGCTCGATGGTGAGATCGAAGCGGCCGGGCCGGAGCAGTGCCGGATCCACGATGTCCAGCCGGTTGGTCGCGGCGAGGACCCAAACGCCGCGGAGCTCCTCGATGCCGTCCAGCTCCGTGAGGAGTTGGCTTACGATCCGCTCGGCGACGTGGGAATCGCCGCTGCCGGCGCCGCGATGGGGCGCCAGTGCGTCGATCTCGTCGAAGAAAACAATGCAAGGCGCCGCGTAGCGCGCCCGGCGGAACACCTCGCGCACGCCGCGCTCGCTTTCGCCCACATACATAGACACCAGCTCCGGGCCTTTTACGGAGATGAAGTTGATGGCCGCCTCCTTGGCTAGCGCCCGGGCCACCAGCGTCTTGCCGCAGCCCGGCGGCCCGTGGAGCAGGATGCCCCGGGGCGCCCGGAGCCGGGCCTGCTCGAACAGCTCGCGGTACTGGAGTGGCCATACCACGGCCTGGCGAAGCGCGTGCTTCACCGGCTCCAGCCCGCCTACATCGTCCCAGCCCACGTCGGGGAGTTCCACGAAGACCTCGCGCAGAGCCGAGGGCTCCACTTCTCGGAACGCGCCGAGGAAGTCGTCCATGCCCACTTCGAGCGATTGCAGC
>JACQVE010000270.1 GCA_016209965.1 Gemmatimonadota bacterium
CCACCTGGAAGAGTAGCCGCACGTCGTCCACTGCCCCTGCCAAATCCCAGTCGGGCTTCACCTCGTCGGATGGCTTGTGGTAGTCCCGGGCCGTGTACTCGTCGCGCTTCGCCTGGCCGTAGCCCTCAGGCTGGCCGATGTAGTCCGTGCCGTTGTCCGTGTACAGCGCTGGCACTCCTTTCTTGGCAAACTCGAAGTGGTCTGACCGATAGAAGAACCCCTTCTCCGGCTCGGGGTCCGGCTCGATCCGCCGGCCCTGCTGCGCCGCCGCGGCCGCCAACAGATCGTCCAGCGTCGAGTTGCCGTAGCCCACGATCACGATGTCCCGCGTGCTCCCCCACTGGTTTACCCCGTCGATATTGATGTTGGCCAGCGTCTTCTCCAGCGGGTAAAGCGGGTCCTCCGCGTAATACTTGGCGCCCAGCAGCCCCTTCTCTTCCGCGGTGACCGCCAGGAACAGCACCGAGCGGGCCGGCGCCGGCCGGAGCCTGCCGAATGCCTCCGCCAGCTCGAGCAGCGCCGCCGTGCCCGAGGCGTTGTCCAGCGCGCCATTGAAGATCTGATCCCCGGCGAGGCTGCTGTCCCGCCCCAGATGGTCCCAGTGGGCAGTGTAGATGAGGTACTCGTCCCGGCGCGCCGGGTCCGACCCCTCCAGCTTCGCCACCACGTTGCGCGACCGCACCTGGCGCAGCGTGTTCCGCGCTTGGAACGTGGCCTTCGCGTTCAGCGGCACCGGCCGGAAATCCCTCGAGAGCGCCGCCTTCTTCAGGGCATCGAAATCCAGCCCCGCCGCGGCAAAAATCTGCTCGGCGCGCGGGCGCGTGATCCACCCCTCGATAGGCACGCGCCCCAGGTTCCGGTCCTCGGGCTGGATATCGAAGTTCTCGCCCCCCCAGCTCCCGGATACCACCTCGTAGGGATAGCCGGCCGGACCCGTCTCGTGCACGATGATCGCCGCCGCCGCACCCTTCGCCGAGGCGATCTCGTACTTGTACGTCCAGCGGCCGTAGTACGTCATGGCCCGGCCGCGGAACATGTTCTCGTCCAGCTTGCTCGGGTCCGCGGGGTCCGGGATGGCGGGGTCGTTGACCAGCATGATGATGGTCTTGCCACGCACGTCCACGCCCTTGAAGTCGTCCCAGCCGTACTCCGGTGCGACCACGCCGTAGCCCACGAAGACCACGTCCGAGTCGACGACATCCACTTCCGGGACCATGCGCCGCGAAACCGCTACGTAATCCGCCGGGAAGGAGAGGGCCATGCGCTGGCCGCCCACCTCCAGCTCAGCGGTGCTGCGGGTGGTAATGCCCACCAGCGGCACGGCTTGCGTGTAGCTGCCGTCAGGGTTGCCCGGCTGGAGCCCCAGGCTGCGGAACTGCTGCACCAGGTACTCCACCGCCAGCTCCTCGCCGCGGGTGCCCGGCGCGCGCCCCTCGAACTCGTCGGACGCCAGCATCCGTGTATGACGCATCAGGTCGTCGGCATTGATGCTGGCGGCGGCCGCCGGCGGCGCGGCGGGCTCCGGCGCCAGCTCCGGGGCGGCCGGGGAAGAGCCTGCTGCGCACGCGGCGCTCAGCCAGGCCAACGCGAGCAGGGACCAGGAGGGTTCATGGTATCGTTTCAACTCGTCCTCCTTACGCAAGAATGGCGGGCGACCCGCCCGGCACGGAAACAGCGGCTGCAGGTCGGCCTTGGGGGCGCGTCCGCTATATGACCCGGTTCGAACGGAGCGCGCAGTATACGGTGCCTGCGGCTCTGCGGGCAAACTGACGCGGCGGCCTAGGCGGCCTCGCGCTCCGTTGCGGGCAGCCGACCGCTCCCCTACATTTTCCTGGCGGCGCAACCTAGCGAGATCTCACGCCGTCGAGCTTCAGCCACCCTGCCCGGAATCATGGCCAGTATTCTCTGCGTGGACGACGAACCCGCGGCGCTGCTGGTGCTGCGCGACACGCTCGAGCGCGCCGGCCACCACGTCGTCGGCGTCCACAACGGGCCGGCTGCACTGAACGTACTGGCACGCGGCGGCATCGACCTGATCATCTCCGACTACCGCATGCCCGGCATGACGGGGCTCGAGTTCCTCAACCGGCTGTCCCACGAAGAGTATGATGTGCCGGTGATCATGGCGACGGCGTACGCCAGCATCGAGCATGCAGTCGCGTCCATCAAGGCCGGCGCCATCGATTACATCACCAAGCCTGTCCGGCCGCAGCCCCTGAAGCTGGCAGTGGAGCAGGCGCTCGAGTTCGCACGCCTCCGTCGTGAGAACGCCGTGCTGCGGGCGGAGGTGATCCAGCTCCGCAGCGACCGCGAGCTGGTAGGCGATAGCGAGGCGCTGCGCCACATCCTCGAGACCGTATCCGCCGTAGCACCCACCCGGGCGACGGTGCTGCTGCAGGGAGAGTCCGGCACCGGGAAAGAGCTTCTCGCCCGCTTGCTGCACGAGCTGAGTGACCGGCGCGACGGGCCGTTCATCACTGTCAACTGTGCGGCGCTCCCCGAGAGCCTGGTAGAGAGCACGCTCTTCGGCCACGAGAAGGGCGCCTTTACGGGCGCGATCCGCCAGGTCAAGGGGGCCTTCGAGCGCGCCCATCGCGGCACGCTGCTCCTGGATGAGGTGTCCGAGATGCGCGCCGATCTCCAGGCCAAGCTTTTACGCGTGCTCCAGGAGCAGGAGTTCGAAAGGGTCGGCGGGACGACTCTGATCCGCGTGGACGTACGCATCATCGCCACCACCAACCACAACCTGGCCGCCGAGGCGGAAAAGGGCGCCTTCCGCAAGGACCTCTACTACCGGTTGAGCGTGGTGCCCATTCGCGTGCCGCCGCTGCACGAGCGGCAGGAGGACATCCCCATCCTCGCGCAGCGCTTCGCCGCTCGCGCCGCCAGGGAACTTGGCCGAAAGATCTCCGGCCTCGCGCCCGAGACCGTCGAGCTGCTCCTGTCCTACCATTGGCCAGGCAACGTGCGCGAGCTGCTCCACGCCGTCGAGCGCGCCGTTATCCTGAGCCGCGGCGAGATCCTCGAGCCCCAGGCCTTCGAGCAGCTCGACCTCGGACCCGGTTCCCCCCACGAACTGCCCCAGGCCGGCGGCAACGCCGGCGAGCACGCCGCACCCGGCACAACGCCTGCCGCCACCCTCCATACCTACAACCTGGCCGAGGCCGAGCGCATCCTCATTGACCGCGCCCTCCGCGCCACCAACCAGAACCGCACGCGCGCCGCAGGGCTGCTCGGCATCAGCGACCGCACGCTCCGCAACAAGCTCAACAAGAAAGAGTAGTCGCTGCGCGCCCGCCGGGGCGGCAAAGTCTTCCCTGGACCCGGCAGAAGCTGCCGGTTAGCCGGTAGGACCGGTAGCCTGCTGCGCTGCTGCGCGCTTCACCGCGGGCGCGGAGTGGAGGCCGGTCCAGCCTCGTAACTCCCTATTCTGCAGAACAATAGCCCGTCAGGTCGCACCCTGCCGACGCCGCCCCCCGCGGCGCGCCCGGGATTGGAACACCGCTTGCGGTTACGGCCGGGCGCACGACCCGCCAGGCCCCGGGGCGAAGAGCAGGGCACGGCTCGCGGCTGCGAGTCGGCTTTTCTCCGCAAAAAAGAGGTGTGATCCCCTGGAATCCACGACGCAGTGGGAAATTTACCAGATCAGGGGCGACGCCGAGGGGCGGGATGCCTTCGTCCGCCGGCATTTGGGGCTGGTGCACCACGTTGCTCGCCGGCTGGCGCGCGCGCTCCCCGGTGACGCCCAGTTTGACGACCTGGTGAGCGCGGGCACCGTCGGCCTTATGCAGGCGGTGGAGACCTTCGACCGCGGCCGGGGGCTGGCCTTCAGCACGTACGCGGCGCCCCGGATCCGCGGCGCCATGCTGGACGACATGCGCCGCTGGGATCACCTGCCCCGCTCCATCCGCTGCAAGCAGCGGCAGATCAGCTCCGCGCGCGACGCTCTGCGCGCCTCGCTGGACCGCGAGCCCGACGATCGGGAGACCGCCGCCGAGTTGGATATCGAGGTGGAGAAGCTCTGGCGCTGGGAGGCGGAGATTCACCAGGCCCAGCAGGCGTCCGAGGACCGGCCAGCACAAACGGCCGAGGCTCGGGCCACGCCGCCGCCTGACCAGATACCGGCGGAGGACGCCGACGCCATGGAGAGCCGGCTCGATCACGAGCAGGAGGTCGATTTGCTGCGCGAGGAGATCCTGAAGCTCAAGGAGCGGCAGCGCGTTGTGCTATCGCTCTACTACTTCGAGGAGCTGAAGCTCCACGAGATCGCAGAGGTGCTCGGGCTCACCGAGTCCCGCGTATCGCAGATCCGCTCTCAGGCCATTGCCGCGCTGCGCGCCGCGCTCGCGCGCCTGCGCGACCCTGATGGCTCGCCGCAGAGGTAAGAGTAGCGCCGCCACGCTAGAGCCCCCGCTCACGGGCGAACGGCAACCCCGGCAAGCGGAGCTCGTAGCGGCGAGACTCGGCCGGCCCCAGCAGGCGCAGCTCGCCGCCGGCCGCGGCCATAGCCTCCTGCACGGCGGCCATGGCGCCCTCAGCCGGTGGCGGCAGGTCCTCCTGGCCCGGGGAGTTTCTTCCCTCCGCCGGAGCCGCGCCCATGCCTATGACGACGAATTCGCCCTCCGCGCCGTATGTCAGGCGGACGCACGCATGTCCCGCCGCCCGCGCCTGCCGCGCCGCCGCCCCGAGCAGGATCAGCAGGCCCTTGGAAAGGCTCGACCAGTCGATCAGCACGGGGGGCGACGCCGCGTCACCTGTAACCTCGATGTCAACGTACTCCAGGCCGGGTTGCAGGCGCTGGAGCTCGAGCACGGGGGGGAGCAGCTCGGGAATACGGATGGGCTCCGGCTCGTCCCGCCGGCCGCTGGGCAGCAGCCGCAGCAGTTCGGCGAGCCTCTCCAGCCGCGCGATCTCCTCCGCCAGGAGCTGGCCTAGTGTATCATCGAGCTCACCGCCCCCGGTCGCGACGTGCAGCACGCCGGCCAGTGCGGCAATCCGGTCGTTCAGCTCGTGGCACAGGCCGCTGAGCAACCCGTCGCCGACGGTCTGCCACGCCTCGCTGGCGGCGAGGCGCGTCGCGGGAGAGGATGCCCCGGCACGCTCGCTCATCGGCCCATGTTGACCGGGCTAACCCTGCTCACCGCCAGCCGCTGCCTGCCCGGCCAGCCCTTCGATCAGCCCCACCATCGCGTCGTACTTGAACGGCTTCTTCAGGAAGCGCGCGCCGAACTCTGCTTCGATGCTGGCCCGGTCCCGCTCCACATCCCCGCTCATGAGGACCGCCCGGCCCTGCAGCCCGGGAAGTTGCTCCAGCCGCCTGAAGAGTTCGACGCCGTCGCCCGGCATGCGCGCATCCACCAGCGCCGCATCGAACTCCCCTTCGCCGGCCAGCCGCAGCGCCTCCTGGGCATCTTCCGCCACGACCACCTGGTGGCCGCGCCGCTCGAGCAGGCGCGAGAGGGTGTAGCGGACCGTGGGCTCGTCGTCCGCGACCAGGATCCTCAAGGTGCGCGCAGGCTTCTTGGTGTACCATGGGCTTCCAGGCTCTTCGTGGCCGGGCATGACCGGAGAGTACGCGCGCGGCGCGCTCCCCGACAACCGGCGCGCGCGCAGGGAGCGGAGGTGGACGAAGGGGCGGGGCTGGGCGGGAGC
>JACQVE010000271.1 GCA_016209965.1 Gemmatimonadota bacterium
GCCACAGCCCCCAGGAACGCCTGCGTGCCTCCCACATTCGCCCGCTCCATGGCCCGCTCGTCCACCACCCCGATCTCGTAGGCCGCGGCCAGGTGGTAAGCGACCTCAGCCCCGTCCAGCGCGCCGGTGAGAAGCGCCGCGTCCGTCAACTCACCGTGGACCAGCTCGGCGCCCAGCCGCTCCAGCTCCTCGGCAGCCGACGTCGGCCGGACCAGGCAGCGCAGGCGGTACCCGCTTTCCGCCAGGCGCCGGGCGAGGCGGCCGCCGATGAAGCCCGTGGCACCCGTCAGGAATGCCAGGCGAGTCTCCGCCATCACGCCTGCACCAGCCCCGACGCAAACCACCCGATCTGGACCGCCCGTCCTGCACCGAGCCCGTCCGTACTCGAAATGATCACATCCAGCTCCCGCGTGCGCTCGAGCCGCTTCTGGCTCGGCCGGCCGCCCGTCGCCGAGAACGCCAGGATCCGCACCACCCGCTCCTCACCCCCCGGCCCCTGCAGCCGCAGCGCGCGCCCGGGACGCAGATCCGCGAGTCGCGGCCCGCCCTCGACGAGCCGCAAGCGCAGAAGCGTCCCCCGCAGCGGCACGTCCAGCACGTCGGAGACACGGAAACGGAACGGCGCCCCGCCGCCTACTCCTGTTCTCGCCAAGTGCCATCCGTCCTTGCCAAAAGGTGGAATCCCCGGCCCGCCCGCTTCCGGGGCGGTGGCAGGGTAGTGCCCCGCCCCCGGCGCCGTCAATCGCCCGGTGGAAGCCACGCACCTCTGCACCTGAAGCTCCGGCGGAGTGCAGAGGCACCCGGGTGGCGCTCGGCGGACGGTGTGGAGGGGCGGGCACGGAGCGCTTGGAGCGAGGGGAGACCCTGCAAGCCGGCACTGGGCGTCACCTCGCTTTCCCCTCGGTCGCGGAAAATCCCGCCGGCCGAGCAGGCTCCGAGAAGCGGGAGCGCTGCCCGCGGAGGGCATCCGGGTGCACTCCAGCCCCGCGCCCGAGTGATGTGCGGCAAACCCAGCAAACCTGGCAAACCTGGAAAACCTGGAGGTCTCTCTTGACTTCTGCCGGTACCACCCGTATCTTCGGCCCCGTGATCGGTGGGCCTGGGTGGCCGCCGCTCACGTAAGCACACGACGCACAGCGGGTTTTCCGGCAGTGGCGCCTTTCTGAAAAAAGAATTGGGACCTGCGGAACCAGCGGGTCCCTTTTTGCTTTGCGCCGGCCGCGGGCGCGGATCAGCGGCATCAGGGTACGGGCAACATCGCACCGCACCCCACTATCACCCCAATTCACACGAGGAGTATGGCGATGGCTCGTACCACCGGCACAGTGAAGTGGTTCTCACAGGAGAAGGGCTTCGGCTTTCTCCACCAGGAAAACGGACCGGACGTCTTCGTCCACTACAGCGCCATCGAAGGCCAGGGCTTCAAGGTCCTCTATGAGGGCGAGGAAGTCGAATTCGATGTCGTCGAGGCGGACAAAGGGCTGAAGGCGCAGAACGTGGTGCGCCTGAACCCGCCCGCCGAGCCGCCGCCGCGCGGCCCGCGCCGCGAGGGGCAGGGCCGGCCGGGCGGCACCGGCTTCGGCGGCAACCGCCGCTACGAGGGTCAGGCCTGACCCGCCTTCCGCAGAACCACACTGTGCAGCGCAACGCGGAGCGCCCGCGGCCCAGGTCGCAGGCGCTCCGCGTTTCATTCCAGAGCGCCCGGCCGCCCTTGACCCGCCATGGCCCGTGCGCGCACACTCCATGGGGACGATATGAGCCGGGGCTATAACAACGACCCCCGCCGCCAGGCGCGCATCACCCGCGTGAAGCGCGGGCAGGGCCCGGTGCCGCCTGCCCGGCCTGCCCCCAAGCAGCCGCAGCCCGGGCGCCGCGGCAAGCCCGGCGGCCCGCCGCGCCGCTCCGCGTGAGGCCGCTCGGCGAAGCGTCGGCCCCCAAGCCGCCCCCAGGGTCCGCCGGCGCCCCACCTCCAGGCCCCCTGGACCTCGACCCCGAGTCCATGCGCCGGCTGGGCTACCGCGTCGTGGACACGCTCGTCGAGCGCCTGGCCCGGCTGGACCAATCACCCGCATGGCAGGGCGCCTCCCGCCCAGAGATGGA
>JACQVE010000272.1 GCA_016209965.1 Gemmatimonadota bacterium
CAACGCCTGTAAGGTAGCGGCGAACCGCGCCTCGGGCAAGTCGTTGCGCCACTTGACCCACCCCCGGAGGCGGTCTAGCTTGCCGACCGGACCCCAGGCCGGCGCCGGGCGCGCGCCGCGCCGCCCCGCGCAGGAGAAGCCGGCATGGCGGAAGACCGAGGCCATTACGACGCCAAGCTCGCCCTCATCCTCCGCAGCGCTGCCGCGGTCTTCGCCGACAAAGGGTACCATCAAGCCAGTATCCGCGACATAAGTCGTGCCACCGGCATCAGCCTCTCCGGCCTCTACTACTACTTCCGGAGCAAGGAGGAGCTGCTCTTCATGGTGCAGGATCACTGCTTCGGCACGATCCTCGAGAACCTGGAACGGCTGCTGGCCGGAATCGAAGATCCGCAGCGGCGGCTGCGACTGCTGGTGGCGAACCACCTGCGCTTCTTCGTGGGCAACATGAAGGAGATGAAGGTGCTCTCCCATGAAGCCGATTCGCTGACTGGAGAGTATCGTCGGCGGGTCAACGCCCGGAAAAAGCGGTATACGGAAATCTGCATGCAGACCCTGTCCGAGCTGCGCCCGGCCGGCCGCCCGGGCGACCTGCGGCTGGCCGCGTTCGCCCTGTTCGGGATGATGAACTGGATCTACAACTGGTATCATCCCGATCGGGATGTGACCGTGACGGAGTTGGCGGAGGGCATGAGCAAAGTCTTCCTCGAGGGATACCTCAGCGGGTTGGAAGCTGTGGCCGGCCCCGTCATCGAGCACGCCCCCGGGGAGGCGAACCCGTCGATCTGGAGGCGATAGCGCGGGATTCGGGGCTGGGAGTCCGATCCCGATCGGGACCGGGATCGGGACGGGTTGGGTGTCCGGGGATCGGATCATCGGGATGGGCGCAGCGCACGGGATCGGTACCGGTGCGCCGTCCGGGATGGGTCCGGGATCCGACGACGCGACGCGAGCCGCAGGAGCAGGGTTAGACAACGAACACTGGAGGAGGCGCGGAATGGTGAAGGTGCTGGAGACGGCTGCGGAGCAGGAGCGGGCTCCGCGGGAGCTGGTGCACTACGCGGCGCGCGACGGCGTGGCCCTGATCACGTTGGATGATCCGCCGGCGAACACGTACACATACGACATGATGCGCCAGCTTGACGAGGCGATCCTCGCGGCGCGCATGGCGGATGCTGTGTACGTGCTGGTGCTGACGGGTGCAGGCGAGAAGTTCTTCTCGGCGGGCGCCAACATCAACATGCTGGCCGATGTCACGGCGGGCTTCAAGTACTGCTTCTGCCTGCATGCCAACGAGACACTGAACCGGCTCGAGCAAACGCCGAAGCTGGTGATTTCAGCGCTGAACGGGCATACGGTCGGCGGCGGCCTGGAGATCGCGCTGGCTGCGGACCTGCGCATTGCGCGGCGGGGCGCGGGCAAGATCGGCTTGCCCGAGGTGAGCCTGGGTGTGCTGCCGGGCACAGGCGGCACGCAGCGGCTGTCCAGGTTGGTGGGCAAATCCCGGGCGATCGAACTCATGGCCACTGGCCGAACGTTCGATTTTGACGAGGCGAAGTCGCTCGGGATTGTGAATGACGTGTGGGACGCCGAGAGCCGCGATGCCTTTCTGGAGCGGGTACTGAACTACGCCGGCGAGTTCACGCCGCCCAATCGGGCGTCCAAGGCGGTGGGTCACATCAAGCGCGCCGTGCAGACCGGCTGGGAGCTCCCCATTGCCGAAGGACTGGCGGTCGAGCGCGAGCTGCAACAGCTCCTGTTCCAGAGCGAGGACGCGCGAGAAGGCCTGACCGCGTACACCGACAAGCGGAAGCCGCAGTTTCGGGGGAAGTGACAGCCAAGGGCTGTCATCCCGACCGGGGGATGCCAGGATAAGGGGCCCAGATGTCGACTACACAGGTTGCCGTAGAACGCAAGGCGCCGAATCAGCTTTTTATCGGCGGCGAATGGCGTGATGCCGCCGCTGCCGGAACCTTCGAGACGCGGAACCCGGCGACGGGCGAGGTACTG
This sequence comes from Gemmatimonadota bacterium, assembly GCA_016209965.1. Classification (NCBI taxonomy): domain Bacteria; kingdom Pseudomonadati; phylum Gemmatimonadota; species Gemmatimonadota bacterium. The sequence goes on from JACQVE010000272.1 coordinate 2,011, forward strand.
GTGGAAGTGGCGGAGGCGGGGGAGGACGACGTCGCGGCCGCGGTGGCTGCCGCGCGCTCGGCGGCGGAGTCGGCCGCCTGGCGCTCGCTCGACGCCGCGGACCGGGGCGCCCTGCTCTGGCGGCTGGCAGATGCGATCGAGGCGCGGTCCGAGCAACTGGCGCGACTCGAGGTGCTCGACACGGGGAAGCCGATCCGCGAGGCGCAGATCGACCTGCGCGAAACCGTGGACGCGTTCCGCTATTACGCCGGGTGGGCTACCAAACTCGAGGGCGAGACGATCCCGGTGCGGGGCAACGTCTTCAATTACACGGTGAAGGAGCCGGTGGGCGTGGTCGGCGCGATCATTCCCTGGAACTTCCCCCTGCTCATGGCGAGCTGGAAGGTGGCGCCGGCACTGGCCTGCGGGAATGCGGTGGTTCTCAAGCCCGCAGAGCAGACGCCGCTCACCGCCCTCGAGCTGGCGGCGCTGGCCGCCGAAGTGGGTGTCCCGCCCGGTGTCCTGAACGTGCTGCCAGGCTTTGGCGGGACGGCGGGGGCCGCGCTGGTGCGCCACGCGGGAGTGGACAAGATCGCGTTCACCGGTTCGACGGCGGTGGGCAAGGTCATCATGCGCGAGGCCGCCCAGACCCTGAAGAAGGTGTCGCTCGAGCTGGGCGGCAAGTCGCCCAACGTGGTCTTTGCCGATGCCGACCTGGACGCGGCGGCGCGCGGCGCGTTTGCAGCCATCTTCTACAACGCCGGCCAGTGCTGCACGGCGGGCTCGCGGCTGCTGGTCCAGGAGGCAGCACATGATGCGTTGCTGGACAAGCTGGTGGAACGGGCGAAGCGGCTCGAGCCGGCGGACCCGCTGGACCCCAAGACGCGGATCGGGCCGCTCATTTCGGAGCAGCAGCTCGGCCGTGTGCTGGGCTACATCGAGCGGGGGAAAGCCGAGGGTGCGAATCTGCTGACGGGCGGCAGGCGCGCCCCTTACCGGGGCGAGGAGCGCGGCTACTGGCTCGAGCCCACGATCTTCGACCGGGTCGCACCCCAGCATACCATCGCGCAGGAGGAAATCTTCGGGCCGGTGCTGGCCACACTGAGCTTCCGCGACGAGGAGGAAGCCGTCGCGCTGGCCAATCAGACCATCTACGGCCTGGCCGCGGCGGTATGGACGAATGACCTCAAGCGGGCGCACCGCGTGGCACGGCGGATCCAGGCGGGCACGATCTGGGTCAACACCTACCACCCGCTCGATCCGGCATCGCCGTTCGGCGGCTACAAGCAGTCGGGCTACGGCCGGGAGCTCGGCCAGTACGCGCTTGATCTTTACACGCAGGTGAAGAGCGTGTGGGTGGACCTAGGTTGAGATCCGTGCCTGGCACGGAGCCCCCGCTCGTACTCGGCTTGGGCGCGTGCCCCGTCCTGTTGACCGCGCCCGGTGGAAGCGGGATGGGGATCGGGACACGGCATCCGTGGTCACCGAGTAGCGATGCGTGAGGCGTGGATCATCGATGCCGTGCGCACGCCGGTGGGTCGTTACGGCGGCGCGCTGGCCGCCGTCCGCCCCGACGACCTGGGCGCCGTGCCCCTGCGCGCGCTGGTCCAGCGGACGGGGGTGGATCCGGGGCTCCTGGATGACGTGATCCTGGGGTGCACGAACCAGGCAGGCGAAGACAACCGCAACGTGGCGCGGATGTCGGCACTGCTGGCTGGCTTTCCCGTCGAGGTGCCCGGGCAGACCGTGAACCGGCTGTGCGGCTCCGGGCTGCAGGCGGTGCATGCGGCGTTCCACGCTGTGGTGGCGGGCGCAGGCGCCGTGTTCCTGGCGGGCGGCGTGGAATCCATGAGTCGCGCGCCCTTCGTGCTGCTCAAGCCAGAAGAGGCGTATGCGCGGGGCGCGCCGCAGGCGGCAGACTCGGCGCTGGGCTGGCGGTTCGTGAATCCGCGTTTTCCGGCGCACTGGACCATCGCGCTGGGCGAGACCGCCGAGCTGGTGGCCGAGCGCTGGGGCATCACGAGGCTGGCGCAGGACGAGTTCGCGCTGGAAAGCCAGCGGCGGGCGGCGGCGGCGCAGCAGGGGGGGCGTTTTTCGGCCGAGCTGGTTCCGGTGGAGGTGCCGCAGCGCAAGGGTCTGCCGGCACGGATCGAGGTGGATGAGCATCCCCGGCCGGACGTGACGCTGGAGCGCCTGGCGGCGCTGCCGCCGGTGTTCAGGCCGGGAGGCACGGTCACGGCCGGGAACTCGTCGGGGCTGAATGACGGGGCAGCGGCACTGCTGGTCATGGAGGCGGACCGTGCCCGAGTGCTGGGGCTCGAGCCGATCGCCCGGCTGGCCGCCGCCGCCGCTGCCGGTGTGGAACCCGAACTCATGGGGATGGGCCCGGTCCCGGCGACGCGCCGTGCCCTGGCGCAGGCGGGACTCGAAGCCTCCCAGCTCGCGCTGATCGAGTTGAACGAGGCCTTCGCGGCCCAGTCGGTGGCCTGTATCCGGGAGCTCGGCCTCGATCCGTCGCGGGTCAACGTCAACGGCGGTGCCATCGCGCTCGGCCATCCGCTGGGTTGCTCCGGCGCCCGCATCCTGACCACGCTGATCCACGAGCTGCGGCGCCGCGGCGGCGGCTACGGCCTGGCCACGATGTGCATCGGCGTGGGCCAGGGAATCGCCACGATCGTGGAGGTATTCGGCTCGTGAGCAGTGCGGCGCGATCCGTCCCGCGTAGGTCACCGGCCAGCGCAGGGCACGTCCTGGTCGAGCGGGACGGCACAATGGGCTGGATCCGCATCAACCGGCCGGAGCGGCTGAACGCGTTCTTTGGGCGGATGCGGCAGGAAATCGAGGCTGCGCTGGGCGAGTTCGAGCAGGACGACGCCGTCCGCTGCGTGATCATCACCGGGGTCGGCCGCGCCTTCTCCACTGGCGGCGACGCCTCGGTGATGGCCGAGCTGATCGAAGCGGGCGACGAAGCCGCTTTCGAGACCCAGGCGCAGATGGCCGCCTTCCGCTCGCCCGCCGCCCGGGAGGGGGTGCGGGCCTTCCTCGAGAAGCGCGCGCCGCGCTTCCCCCGGTAGCGGATGTCATCCCGCGCGAGCGACATCCGGAACGTGGCCGTGATCGGCGCCGGCACCATGGGGCACGGCATTGCGCAGGCGAGCGCTCAAGCTGGTTTCCGGGTCGCGCTCCTGGACACTGCAGCCGACCTCGTCGAGCGGGGGCTCGAGCGGATCCGCGAAAACCTGGACCAGGGCGTCGCGCGCGGGAAGCTGGCCCCCGAGGCGCGGGCCGCCGCACTCGATCGGCTGCGCGGCGAGACCGAGCTGGCCGAAGCAGTCCGCGATGCCGATCTGGTGATCGAGGCGGTTCCCGAGAAATTCGAGCTCAAGGTCCAGGTATTCCGCGAACTGCACGAGCACGCGCCGCCGCACGCGCTCCTGGCCACCAACACCTCGAGCCTCAGCGTTACCGACCTGCAAGAGGCGGCGCCGCGACGCGAGCAGGTGCTCGGGCTGCACTTCTTCAACCCCGTGCACGCCATGCGCCTGGTCGAGGTGGTCCGGGGCGAATGGACGGAGGAGCGAGCGGTGCAGGCGGGGGTAGCATTCGCGCGACGGCTGGGCAAGGAGCCGATCCTGGTGCACGATTCGCCCGGCTTTGCCTCCTCGCGGCTCGGCGTGGCGCTCGGGCTCGAAGCCATGCGCATGCTGGAGGAGGGCGTGGCTAGCGCCGAGGATATTGACCGGGCGATGGAGTTGGGCTACCGCCATCCCATGGGGCCTCTGCGCCTGACCGACCTGGTCGGGCTGGACGTACGCCTCGACATCGCCAACTACCTGAGCGAGAAGCTGGGAGCAGACCGGTTCCGGCCGCCCGAGGTCCTGAAGCGTCTGGTGGCCGAAGGGAAGTTGGGCAAGAAGTCGGGCGAAGGCTTCTACCGCTGGAAGGAGTGACGGGCGGGCATGGACTACGAGACCCTGCTGGTCAGCGTCGAGGAGCGGGTCGCGACCATTGTCGTCAACCGGCCGGACAAGCGCAACGCGCTGAACATGGCCGTTCGGCGCGAGTTGCTCGAGGTGCTGGACCAGCTCCGCAGCGCACCGGAGGCGCGCGTGGTGGTCTTCACCGGCGCTGGCGAGAAGGCTTTCATTGCCGGTGCGGACATCGCCGAGTTCGTGGAGCGCACGCCCATGGAGCAGCGCGTGGCCATGGGCGAACGGCCGATCTTCAGTGAGGTCGCCGCCTACCCGAAGCCCACCATCGCCATGATCAACGGCTTTTGCCTGGGCGGCGGTTGCGAGCTGGCGCTGGCCTGCGACCTGCGAGTCGCGGCCCGCTCCGCGCGCCTCGGACAGCCCGAGATCAAGCTGGGGCTGCTGCCGGGCGGTGGGGGGACGCAGCGACTCCCCCGGCTGGTGGGCTTCGGCCGCGCCATGCGGCTGGTGCTGACCGGCGAGATGATCGACGCCGAGGAGGCGGAGCGCATGGGCCTGGTGGACCTCGTCGTCGATGACCCGGCGCTGGCGGATCGCACCCGGGAGCTCGCCCGCCTGCTGGCCGGCTACTCGCCGGTCGCGCTGCGGCTGGCCAAGGAGGCGGTGCGCGCGGCGCTGGAAACGCCGCTCGAAGCCGGCCTCCGCTACGAGCGCGAATTGTTCGGCATGGCATTCAGCAGTGAAGACATGCGGGAGGGCGTGCGGGCATTCCTGGAGAAACGCGCGCCCGAGTTCCGGGGGCGCTAGGCTAGGCTAGGGAGAAGGCAGGAGGCCCATGAAGAAGACCCCTTTCGGTGACGAGCCCCGGGGCGCGGCGCAGCGGGTGAACCCCTTTGGCGACGAGGCCGTGACGCAGTCGCCGGCCGAGGCCGCAGAGCGCATCGAGAATGCCGCGCGCCGGATCCGGGGGCTGCGCAGCCAGCTCGGCTCGGAGGGGCTCACGCTCACGGCGACCCGAGAGCTGATCGACGAGCTGGCCTCGGGCCTCGAGGCGGCGGCCCGGGCGCTGCGCGGCCTGGCCGGCTAGCTTGGCCAGGACAGGCTCGCGCGCCGCAGCGCTATCCGCACATTAACCGACCTGCCAGTGATGCCCATGAGCATACGTGCCGCCCGGCGGCTGGCCGTGGCCTTCTTCACCGCCTACGTGCTGGTGCTGACCTATCCCGCTACCCTGCCCTTCAATCGCATCCGCCCGCTCGTGCTGGGGCTGCCCTTTTCCCTGTTCTGGAGCGCGCTCTGGGTCGCGCTCGCGGGCATCGTGTTCTGGATCCTGCACCGGGCAGAGTCCAGCGCGCAGCGGGAGAGCTGAGCGTGGAGCGCTGGCAGCTCATCGCCGGCATCGTCCTGGCGTACCTGATGGCCACGCTGGCCATCGGGTTGGCCGCCGGGCGCAGGGTGACGGCCAGCGTGGCGGGGTACGTGGCTGCGGACCGCCGCTTCGGCCTGCTGGCCATGTATTTCGTGACCGGCGCAACCATCTTCAGCGCCTTTGCCTTCCTGGGCGGCCCCGGCTGGGCGTATTCGCAGGGCGCCGCCGCCTTCTACATCCTGGCGTACGGCGTCCTGGGCATCGCGCCCTGGTACTTCCTGGGGCCGAAAGCAGGGCGGATCGGCCGGCAGCGGGGTTACGTGACCCAGGCCCAACTCGTGGTTGGCCGGTTTCCCAGCCGCCTGCTCTCCGCGCTTCTGGCCGGCGTTGCGGTCGCAGCCTCGATCCCCTACCTGGTGCTGCAGATCCGGGGCGCCGGCATTGTTGTCAGCGCCGTGACGGACGAGCACGTGCCGCTGTGGCTGGGCGCCGCCCTGGCCTACCTCGTCGTCGCAACGTACGTGCTGGTCAGCGGGGTCTCGGCCGTCGCCTGGACCAACGTGTTTCAGGGCGTGATCATGATGCTCGTGGCCTGGACGCTGGGCCTGTACATCCCTTACCGGCTGTATGGCGGCGTGGGCGCCATGTTCGAGGGGATCGCGGCCACACGGCCGGAGCTGCTCACGACGCCGGGCCTCGGCCCCGCTGGACAGCCCTGGAGCTGGGGCGCCTACTCGTCGGCGATCCTCTCTTCGGCCATTGGCTTCATCATGTGGCCACACCTCTTCATGAAGTCCTTCACCAGCCGTGACGACGATACGCTGCGCCGGACGGTGGTGCTTTATCCCACCTTCCAGCTCTTTCTGATCCCCATCTTCCTCATCGGCTTTGCCGGTGTGCTGTACCCGACCGCGCCCGCCACGCCGGACCACATCATGCCCCACATGATCCTGGGACTGGGGCTCCCCGCGCTGGTGGTCGGGCTCTTCTGCGCGGGCGCGCTCTCCGCATCCATGTCCACGGGCGATGCCCTGCTGCACGGCATGGCTTCCATCACCGTCGAGGACGGTGTACGCCCGTTCTTCCACTTCAGCGACGCGCAGCAACGCGTGCTCATGCGCCTGCTCGTCCTGGGGCTGGGCGGGCTGGCCTACGGCCTGGCGCTGGTCCAGACGCAAACCCTGGTGCTGCTGCTACTCACAGCGTACGGGATCGTGGACCAACTGGCACCCCCGGTCTACGCCGCGCTCTACTGGCGGCGGGCGACGGTGCCGGGCGTGCTCGCCGGGCTGGCCGCGGGCTTCGCCACCACGCTCTTCTTCTTCTGGCAGAAGGAGCTGCGCCCGTTCGAGATCCACGAGGGGCTGATCGGCGTGGCGGTCAATAGTCTCATGCTCATCGTGGTCAGCCTGCTGACCCGCCCCCAGCCACCCGACCACGCCCGGACGTTCGTGGCCGCCCGACCTGAGGAGCCGCCGCGGCCGGCAGCCGCCGTCGGGGTCGCGGCATGAGCCGAGCACAGCGTGAGGCGGCAGCGCCGGCGCCGCGCGTCGCGTTCCAAGGGGAGCTGGGCGCGTTCAGCGAAGAAGCGGTACGGCTGTATTTCGGCGGCGTCGTCGAGCCGGTGCCGCGGCGCGAGTTCCGCGAGGTAGGCGAGGCCGTGGTCTCGGGCGCCGTCGAGTACGGGCTGCTGCCCATCGAGAATACGGTCGCCGGCAGCGTCGTCGCCAGCTATGACGTACTCGGCGCCGGCGAGCTGGAAGTGGTGGGCGAGGTGATCGCGCCCATCCACCATTGCGTGCTCGGGCTGCCCGGCTCCAGCCTCGAGCGGTTGCGCCGCATCCTCTCCCATCCGGTCGCCCTGGCGCAGTGCAGTCGATTTCTGCTGCAGCACCCGACCATCGAGGCCGTGGCCGTGTACGACACCGCGGGCGCCGCCAAGGAGGTCGCGGCCGCGGGTGACCCGAGTGTAGCCGCGCTGGCGGGCCGCCCCGCAGCGACGCGGTACGGGCTGGTGCTGCTCGCCGAGGAGGTGGAGGATCGGCGCGACAACCAGACGCGCTTCCTGGTGGTGAGCAGGCGGGACGGCGGCGCAAGGCCGGAGCGGTGGAGGGGCCCCTGCAAGACAGCGTTGCTGGTCGAGACGGACAATCGTCCGGGTGCGCTCGTCCAGGTGCTGCTGCCGTTCGCAAACCGCGAGATCAACCTGTCCAAGCTCGAGTCCCGCCCCGGCGCCGAGCCATGGACGTACCGGTTTTTCGTCGAGCTGGAGACGGACGTGGCCGCGCCGGAGGCCCGAGAAGCCATCGAAGAAGTGGCACGGCGCGCCTCTTCGCTGCAGGTGCTGGGCAGCTACCCGCGATGGCAGGGGACGTGAATCTGCCTGGTGCGCCAGGTCAGGAAGGCGCTGGCGGCGCCGCGCCCGCCCAACCCGAGGCCACGCGCCTGGAAGAATTGAGGCAGCAGATCGCGGCGCTGGACGAGCAACTGATTCGTATTCTCGGCCAGAGGCTGGCACTGGCCGCGGAGATCGGAGAAGTCAAGCGCCGCCTCGGACTGCCCGTGCTGGACCCGGCGCGCGAAGCGGAAGTCGTGCGGCGCGCCGCAGCCGCCGCGCGGGACCAGGGCGTGGACCCCGAGCTCGTGCGCGACGTGCTCTGGCGGCTGATCGCCCAATCGCGCGGGATCCAGGATCACGACCCGCCGCTCACCCGCTCGAGCTAGCTTCGCGGCCAGAAGAGCGTGGCCACCCAGCGCAGCGCAGTGTAGGGCTCGATGTCCCCGCGCCGCACGGGCAGCGTGCGCGCCCGTTCCGGTTCCTTCTTCTCCACCATCGCGCCGCCTCCCTCCGCCGTCTCGCCACCACCTGAATCCGCGGATTCGCAGGAACGGGGCCAAAGCAGCCCAGAGTGGCGGCGAAAAAAGAAGCCCCGACCAGGTCGGTCGGGGCCGTGCGCCAGAGCCGGGTGCGCGGATCAGGCCGTGGTCACGCGATTGGGTCGACCGAAATCCACTGCCGCTCCCTGCCCCGGCGCTCGAACTTCACTACCCCATCGATCAGGGCAAACAGCGTGTCGTCCCGGCCCCGGCCTACATTCCGGCCCGGATGGAACTTGGTCCCGCGCTGCCGCACCAGGATGTTGCCGGCCAGGACACGCTGGCCACCAAAGCGCTTCACACCCAACCGCTGCGCATTCGAGTCCCGGCCGTTCCGGCTCGAGCCTACGCCCTTCTTGTGCGCCATACCGACCTCCTCAGCCGAGCCGGATCTCGCCGATCCGGACATCGGTGTACTTCTGCCGATGCCCCTGCTTGCGGCGGTAGTTCTTGCGCCGCTTCCACTTGAATACGATCACCTTCTCGCCCAGGCCATGCGCCACGACCTCGCCCACCACCGAGGCGCCGCCCACCTTGGGCGCGCCGACCTGGACGCCGTCGTCGGCCGAGGCCAGCAGCACATCCTCGAAGGTCACCGTCGCGCCGACGTCGGCCGCCAGCGCCGGGATCCGGATCATCATGCCTGGTTCAGCACGGAACTGCTTGCCGCCGCTGCGTATGATCGCGTACATGGTCCCTTGCGTAATTGATCAACCGCCAAGCTTTGAAAGATTGCCCGTGTCGAGCGTGCTGTCAAGCGGACCCCAGGCGCCGAACCCCAGGTGCCAGGGCGACCGCAGGCGGTGCCCGCAGGCGGCGACCCCCGGCGGGCGCGGCAGCGTGGCGGGGTGGTGCGCGTTGCCCGCATGGGCCTCCACCTTCGAGGGGGTCGGGGCCACTATGCGGATGCGGGAGCGGGGGCGGTGCCGGCTGCGCCTGCGGGTGTCGTTCTGACCGCCTCACCCCAGTGCGTACTTTGCCGTGACGTCGGCATCGGCGGGCCCGGCGAGGAGCCGGAACGCGTCCTGGCGCATGAGCGGGTCATCGCGGATGTCCAGGTCGAGCCGGAACTCGGACTGGAGCCGTCGCAGGAAGTTGGGCTCTTCCTCCAGGATGTGGAGGGCCACCTGGGGGTGAACACGGATGGTGACGTGCTTCTCGGCGCGCTCGGCGGCCACGCGGCGGATGGCGCGTTCAATACGCCGCACGACGGTCTCGGGCGTGAACACGCGGCCCGTGCCGCCGCAGTCCGTGCAGGGCTCGGTGAGGGATTGGAAGAGGGAGGGTCGGACGCGCTGGCGGGTCATCTCGACCAGCCCGAGCTCGGAGACCTGGAAGGCGCGGGTGCGCGCGCGGTCCCGGCTCAAGTAGCTGCGCAGTTCCTGGAGCACACGGTCCTGATTGGCGCGGGACTCCATGTCAATGAAGTCACAGACGATGATGCCGCCAATGTCACGCAGCCGGAGCTGGCGTGCGATTTCGCGGGCCGCGTCCAGGTTAGTCCGCAGGATAGTCTTTTCCGGGTCCCGTTTCCCGGTGTAGCGCCCGGTGTTGACGTCGATGGAGACGAGCGCCTCGGTGGGCTCGATGACGATGTAGCCGCCGGAGGGCAGCTCGACGCGGCGCTGGAACGCCTCGCGTATCGCTTCCTCGACGCCGTACTTGTCGAACAGGGGCAGCGGGTCCTTGTACAGGTGGACGCGGCTCATGAGGTCGGGATCCACGCCCTGGACGTACTGCTTGACTTCACCGTACACCTCTTTGCTGTCAATGATCAGGGCGTCGACTTTTTCCGTGAAGACGTCACGGATGAGGCCACTCGTCAGCTTCGCCTCGCGGTGGATCAAGGCGGGCGGCTTGGCTCCGCGCGCGCGCCGCTGGATCTTCTTCCAGGTGTTGAGGAGGGCCTTGAGCTCGCGGCCGAAGATCTGTCGTGTCAGCTCCTCACCCACCGTGCGGATAATGACGCCGCCAGAGTCCTCCGGGACAATCTCGTGCGCCAGGGCGCGCAGACGACTGCGTTCCTCGCGATCCTCGATCTTGCGGCTGACGCCGATGTGGCGGGACTGCGGCATGTAGACCAGGAACCGGCCGGGAAGGGAGATCTGGGTGGTGACGCGCGGACCTTTGGTGCCAATAGGTTCCTTCGACACCTGCACGGTCAGGCGTTCCCCCTTCTTGACCAGCTCCTGGATGGGTGGATAGCGGCGGCTCCTCCCCTCCCCTTCCAGCTCCTCTTCTTCCTCCTCCTCTTCCATGCCGGAATCTACGGCCACGTCCGAAACATGGAGGAAGGCGGCCTTCTCCGTGCCAATGTCTACAAAGGCCGCCTGGATGCCCGGCAGCACAGCCTCGACCTGGCCGATATAGATGTCACCCACCAGGCGTTGCGCCTCAGGGCGGTCCACCATGACTTCGACCAGGACATCATCTTCCAGAATGGCCACGCGCGTTTCTTGCGGCGCGGCCGACATGAGAATCTCGCGTTTCATACCCTTCCATTACGATCGGCGCGGGAAATGTCCCGGCCCTGAGTGCGCTTAGCCGCCCACCTCCTCGACCAGCTCGCGGAAGAGGTGGCGGGCGATCACCAGGCGCTGGATCTCGCTGGTGCCCTCGCCGATCTCACAAATCTTGGCGTCACGCATCATGCGCTCGACAGGATACTCACTCGTGTAGCCGTAGCCGCCCAGGAGCTGCACGGCGCGGGTGGTCACCCGCATGGCCATCTCACTGGCAAACAGCTTGGCCATGGCCGCCTCAGCGGTGTACGGTTTTCCGCTCTGTTTGAGCCAGGCCGCGTGATACACTAGGTGGCGTGCGGCCGCGATCTCGGTGGCCATGTCGGCCAGGGCAAACTGAATGCCCTGGAACTCGCGGAGCGCCCGGCCAAACTGCCGTCGCCCTCCCGAGAAGCGCAGCGCCTGGTCGAACGCGCCCTGCGCCAGCCCGAGCGCCAGCGCGCCCAGCCCAATGCGGCCGGCGTCCAGCGTCTTCATGAAATTGATGAAACCCTCGCCTTCCTCACCCAACCGGCTCTCGGCCGGCACGTCCGCGTCCTCGAGGATCAGCTCACGGGTGTCGGAGGCGCGCCAGCCCATCTTGTCTTCCTTCTTGGCCGCGCGCACTCCCGGAGTGAAGGGCTCCAGCTCGGCCGCGTGGCCGATGCCCAGCCGGTCCGCGATTTCGCGATCCGTCGTCTCCTTGGTGACAATGAAGCTGGTGATCCCGCGCGGCCCGCGACTCGGGTCCGTCACCGCCGTCACCACGAAGATCTCGCCCACGCCCGCATTGGTGATGAAGATCTTGCTGCCACTGATCCTGTACCCGCCGTTTGTGCGCACTGCCGTGGTACGCGTCGCGGCGGAGTCCGAGCCGGCGCCGGGCTCCGTCAGTCCGAAGCCGCCCAGCACCTGCCCGCGCGCCAGCAGCGGGAGATAGCGGCGCTTCTGGGCCTCGCTGCCGAAGTTCAGGATGGGCGAGGTGCCGAGCGTGGAATGCGCGCTCACCGTGATCGAGTGGCTCGCATCCACACGGGCCAGCTCCTCGATGACCAGGATGTAGCTCAGATAATCGTGTCCCAGGCCGCCGTACTCCTCCGGCACGTTGACGCCGAACAGGCCCAGCTCGGCCATGGCCTTGACGGTCTCCCAGGGAAAGCGGCAGCTCTCGTCCACTTCCCGGGCAACCGGCGCAATCTCAGACTCGGCGAACTCGCGGACGCGGGCCCGCAGCCGCTCGTGCTGCGCGCTAAGATCAAGATAAATCTGGGTCATGCCATGCCTCAGGCGAACGCGCGAAACCTATCATTCTACGGGGGATACACCGTGTGTCGAAAGGGGAGCCGCCGGAGCCGGGAAAACAGCGAAATCGGCGGCCGTCAGCGGCCGCGCGCGCGCCGGGCGTGCGGCGGCTGCTGGCCCGGGAGCAGGCGACCAGCGGCGCCCTGGCAGTTGTCGCAGCCGGCGCACCTGCGCCGGGCGTCCGGGTCGCCGAAGTAGCGGAGCACGTAGCCGCGGCGGCAGCCGTCGTGGTAGGCGTAGCTCTGCATACGCTGGAGCTTGCTGCGCTCGCGGCGATGGTGCGCCTCGAGGGCTGCCCAGTCGACGGGCAGGCGGGTGGCCGGTCCCTCGAACAGGAGCTGCATGCCCTCGGTGGTAGGCCAGGCGCGCCATTCGAGGAACCCCTCCTGCTGCAGGCGTTCGAGCATGGCGTCCCCCGCCTCCCCCGATTGCCCAAGGTGCTGCAAATCGCGCGGCCCGGCCTCGAGGCCGTGGTAGAGCGCCTGTCCGCCGTAGCGGCGCCACAGGCGGCGCAGCAGTTCTCGCTCCGCGCCGCGGCGGGTCTCGTCCAGCTCGCGCCGGATCCGGTCCGGCGTGGCCATCAGCCGGAGCCAGGGCCGGCCGCGGCCTGCATCGGTCCGGCGGAGCACACCGGCCTCGGCCAGCACGCGCAGCGCCGATTCGACCTGGCGCTCGCTCTTCGCGGGCGCCGCGTGCGACAGTAGCTCGCCGGCCGGGACCGCGGCCACACCATTCTCCGCGCCGCGACGCCGCAGCACACGGTAGACTGCCTCGACCACTTCCCGGGGCGGGTACCCCTGCTCGATGAAGAACTCGTGCGTGAACCGATCCGGGTAGGCGTGGAGCAGCACGCAGGTGGCGGGCTGACCATCACGGCCAGCGCGGCCGGCCTCCTGGTAGTACGCTTCCAGCGAGCTGGGCATGTTGTAGTGCACCACCAGGCGCACGTTCGGCTTGTCGATGCCCATGCCGAAGGCGTTGGTGGCGACGACCACGCGCAGCTCCTCGCCCATGAAGGCATCCTGCAGCCGCCGGCGCTCGGCATCGGGGACGCCGGCGTGGTAGCCCGCCGCCGGCAGCCCGGCGCGGATCAGCAAGTCCGCCAGCGCATCCACCCGCTTGCGCGTCGAGGCGTACACAATGCCCACGCCCGCACCTGCGCTGCGGCGCAGCAGCTCGAGCAGCAGCCGGTCCTTCTCGCGGTCATTGGCGGCCGCCAGCACGTGCCAGGACAGGTTGGGCCGGTCGAAACCGCGTACGACCACGCGAGGCCGGGCCAGGCGGAGCTGCCGGAGCACGTCCTGGCGCACCTCGGGCGTGGCCGTAGCGGTCAGGGCGATGGTGGTGCAGCCGAGCGCCGCGCGCACCGCGCCCAGCTCCAAATAGCTGGGGCGGAAGTCATGCCCCCACTGCGAGATGCAGTGGGCTTCGTCCACCGCCAGCAGCGCCACCCGCAGCCCCGCCAGCCGCTCGCGG
>JACQVE010000273.1 GCA_016209965.1 Gemmatimonadota bacterium
CCGAGCGCCCGCTACTCACGGTGGTCGACGAGTGGGAGAGCTTGCTCCGCGGCGCGGCGCGGGCGCGCCTCGAGCAGGTGCTGCCCGGCTACCTGGCGCCCCGGCGCTGGTTCGCGGGCAAGGCGCGTAGGATCCGGGGCGCCAGCATCCAGGAGCTGCTGCCCGTCAGTCTGCCGAGCGGCCATGCCTACCTCTGCTTCCTGCAGGTGACCTACGACGAAGGCGCCCCGGAGACGTACCTGCTGCCGCTGGCCTTCGCCGCCGGCGAGCGCGCGGCCACCCTCGCGCGCCTCGAGGCGACGGCCGTTGTGGCCCGCGTGCGGGCCGGGGCAGCTCAGGAGGAAGGCGTGCTCTACGACGCCGTCTTCGAGCCCGCCTTTGCCAGCGCGCTGCTGGACGCCATGTGGCGCCGGAGGCGGCTCAAGGGCACGAGGGGCGAGGTGGCCGGGGCCATGGCACGGACGTACGGTGCGCTATGGCAGGAAACAGGCGACGGCGCAGGCCCGGCGGCGCCGGGCCGGGCCGGGCTTCGACCTTCGCTGCTCAAGGGGGAGCAGAGCAACAGCAACGTCGTCTACGGCGATGGTCTGATGCTGAAGCTCTTCCGTAAGCTGGAGCCGGGTGTGAACCCCGACCTGGAGGTGGGCCGCTTCCTGAACCGGCGCGGCTTCCCCCACACTCCTGCCGTAGTGGGCTACCTCGAGTACCGGCCGCAGCGGGGTGAGTCCATGACCGTGGGGGTGCTCAAGGCATACGTGCCCAATGAAGGGGACGCGTGGCAGTACACGCTGGACAGCCTGGGCCACGCCTTCGAGCACGCGCTGTCCTGGCATGCGGAGGTGGAGCAGCAGCCGCTGAACACGCGGACGCTGCTCGAGTTGACGCAGCAGCAGCGGCCCCCGGCGGCGGAGGAAATGATCGGCACCTACCTGGAGTCCGCGCGCCTGCTGGGCTGCCGAACGGCCGAGCTGCATCTGCTGCTGGCTGCAGCCTCAGACGACCCGGCGTTTGCGCCCGAGCCGTTCTCAGCGCTCTACCAGCGCTCGCTCTACCAGTCCATGCGCAACCTCTCGGGTCGCGCATTCCAGCTGCTGGATCGGCGGCAGGGCGCTGGGCCGGAGGCAGCGCGGGCGGAGGCGGCGCGGGTGCTCGAGCTGCGAGGCGAGGTGCTGCGGCGGTTCCGCCTGGTCGTGGGACGGACGATATCGGCGCTGCGCACGCGCACCCACGGGGACTACCACCTGGGGCAAATCCTATACACGGGCAAGGACTTCCAGGTGATCGACTTCGAGGGCGAACCGGCGCGGCCCCTGAGCGAGCGGCGGCTGAAGCGCTCGCCCCTGAGCGATGTGGCGGGGATGCTGCGCTCCTTCCACTACGCGGCCTACTCCGCGCTGCTGGACCGTGAAGCGCGAGGGCTGGTCCGCCCGGAGGACGCGGCGGCACTCGAGCCCTGGGCGCGCTTCTGGTACCGCTGGGTGGCGGCGACCTTCCTGCGCGCCTACCTCGTGCGCGCGGCCGAGCGCGGGTTCCTCCCCGGGTCGACCGAGGAGCTCCATACACTGCTGGACGCGCACCTGCTCGAGAAGGCGGTCTACGAGCTGGGGTACGAGCTCAACAACCGGCCCGCCTGGGTAGTGATCCCGATCCGGGGCATCCTGCAGCTCGTGCAGGGTTGAGGATCTTCGCCCTTATGCCGCATCGACAGCAGGTGGCTCGATGCCCCCGGGAAGCGGTGGCGTCTCCCGGCTGCGGCACATTACTCGCCCGCCCCCTGCGCCTCCTGGCCCAGCTCTACGGCGTCCAGACGGCGTATTACGACGTGAGCGGTCGCCGGAACACGGCCAGTCCCGAGGGCGCGCTGCGGGTGCTGGCGGCGCTGGGCGCGCCCGTCGCCGGACCCGGCGATGTGCGCGACGCGCTGCGCCAGCGGCTGGAGGAGCTGGCGCGGGCTGGTCCCGAACCGGTGACAGTGGTATGGGACGGGGCTCCGGGAACAGTGGAGTGGCGAAGCGGAGCGGCCGGGGGTTGTCGGGTGGCCTGCGAGCTGAGGCTAGAGGGAGGCGGTGTCCGCCGCTGGAGCGGAGAGCTGCAACCCGTGGCGCCGGCCTCTGGCATGCTGGCCGGCGCGCGAGCGGCGGACACGGCCAGACCTGCCGGGACCGGCTTCGAGGCGTACCGACTTTCCCTCCCTCCGCTGCCCTACGGCTATCACGTGCTCATGCAGGAGCGGGCGGGCGAGCACCGGGAAACGCTGGTGATCTCGGCGCCGCGGCGCGCGTGGACGGCGCAGCGCGGGCAGCGAGACTGGGGGGTGTTTTTGCCGCTCCACGCCCTGCACTCGCGACGGAGCTGGGGCGCCGGCGACCTGACGGATCTGGGCGCGCTGCTGGACTGGGTGGCCTCGCTGGGGGGAGGCGTCGTGGGCACGCTGCCGCTGCTCGCTTTCTTCCCCGAGCCGCTGTTCGATCCCAGCCCGTACGCGCCGGTGAGCCGTCTCTTCTGGAGCGAGCTGTTCCTGGATCCTGCGCGGGTGCCCGGGCTGGAGTCGTGCGCGGCCGCCCGGGAGCTGCTGGAGAGCCACGAGCTGGGACGCGAGATCGAAGCGCTGCGCCGCGCGCCGCTGGTGGAATACCAGAGGCTACTCCGCCTGAAGCGCCGGGTGCTGCAGGAGCTGGCCTGCCGCTTCTTCGGGAGCGACCGGAGCCACGACGTCGCCTTCCAGCGATTCCGTGAGCAGCGGCCGGAGATCGAGGACTACGCCCGCTTCCAGGCCGTCTGCGAGGCCCGCCGCTCGCCCTGGCCCGCCTGGCCTGAGCCGCTGCGCAGCGGCGTGGTGCAGGATGGCGACTACGACGCCGGCGCCGCGCGCTACCACATCTACGTGCAATGGTTGGCGCACCGGCAGCTCGAGGCGCTGGCGGACCGCGGCCGGGCGGGCGGCGCACGGTTGTATCTGGACCTGCCGCTGGGCGTACACCCGCACGGCTACGACGTGTGGCGGGAACGCCGTCTCTTCGCCGACGCCGTCTCCTGCGGCGCGCCGCCCGACGCGTTCTTCGTGCACGGCCAGGACTGGGGGGTTCCGCCTCTCGCTCCGGCAGGGCTGCGGAAGGACCGGTACCGCTACTTCATTGCCGGGCTGCGGAACCACCTGCGCTACGCCGGGATGCTGCGGATCGACCACGTCATGGGGCTGCACCGGCTGTTCTGGGTGCCGCACGGCCTCGAGGCCAGGGACGGCGTGTATGTCCGCTATCCGGCCGCCGAGCTGTACGGGATCCTCAGCCTCGAGTCGCACCGGCATGGAACGGGCATTGTGGGCGAGGACCTGGGCACTGTGCCGGCAGAGGTGCGGCGGGCCATGGCTCGGCACAACGTTTCCCGAACGTACGTCGCCCAGTTCGCCTTCTCACCCGAAGCTGCGCCCGTGCTGCAGCCGCCGCCGGCGCGGTCCATGGCCAGCCTGAACACGCACGACATGCCGACTTTTGCGGGATTCTGGGAGGAACGCGACCTGGCGGATCGTCAGGAGCTGGGATTGCTCGACGCCGCAGGGGCCGCAGCCGAGCGGACCGCCCGGCGGCGGCTGAAGTCTGCGCTGGTCAAGTTCCTGGCGCGGCAGGGGCTGCTCCCTGCGCCCGCAGTTGGCGCCGCCCCGGGCTCCCGAGCAGTGCTGCACGCCTGCCTGGCCTACCTGGCGCGGGGACCGGCGCAGTGTGTGCTGGTCAGCCTGGAGGACCTCTGGCTGGAGGCGTGGCCGCAAAACGTGCCCGGGACCTGGAAGGAGCGGCCGAACTGGCGCCGGAAGGCGCGCTACAGCCTGGAAGCGATGCAAGCGCTGCCCGAAGTGCTGGAGCCGCTGCGCGAGGTGGACCGGCTCCGGCGGGGGAGCGAGGCATGAAGGAAAGGAAAGGGACAGGCCGGCGACAGACCGCGCGTCATGGCGGTCCGGGCACGGGCGCCGCCGCGCGCGCCGGCCGAGCCAGCCGAGCGGCCCCACCCACGCCCGTCCGTCACGACGTGACCCTGCTCAGCGAAGACGACATCTACCTCTTCAATGAGGGGAGCCATTCCCAGCTCTACGGCAGGCTGGGCGCCCACCTGCACACAGTGGACAGTGTGACGGGAACGTACTTCGCCCTGTGGGCGCCGAACGCCGAGCAGGTGGCCGTCATGGGCGACTTCAACGGTTGGCACCAGACCAGCCATCTGCTCCAGCCGCGCGACAGCTCGGGGATCTGGGAAGGCTTCATCCCCGGTGTAGCTCAGGGCGCGACGTACAAGTATCACATTCGCTCGCGGCACGCCGGCTACCAGGTGGATAAGGCGGACCCGTTCGGGCTTCATCACGAGGTGCCGCCGCGCACGGCATCCGTGGTGTGGAGCCTGGATTACGAGTGGGGCGACGCCGAGTGGATGCGGGGCCGGCGAGACCGCAACGCGTTGGCTGCGCCCATCGCCATCTACGAGGTGCACCTGGGGTCCTGGATGCGGAGCGCGGCCGGCAGCTCCGGCAGCAGCCAGCCGCTGGGCTACAGCGAGCTCGCGCCCAGGCTGGCCGACTACGCCGAACGCATGGGCTTCACCCACGTCGAGCTGCTGCCGGTGATGGAGCACCCGTTCTATGGCTCGTGGGGCTACCAGACGACGGGGTACTTCGCGCCCACCAGCCGCTACGGCACGCCCCAGGACTTCATGAGCCTGGTCGACCACCTGCACCGGCGCGGGATCGGCGTAATCCTGGATTGGGTGCCGTCCCACTTTCCGACCGACCCGCACGGACTGGGGTACTTCGACGGCACCCACCTCTTCGAGCACGCCGACCCGCGGCTGGGGT
This sequence comes from Gemmatimonadota bacterium, assembly GCA_016209965.1. Classification (NCBI taxonomy): domain Bacteria; kingdom Pseudomonadati; phylum Gemmatimonadota; species Gemmatimonadota bacterium. The sequence continues at coordinate 4,841 of JACQVE010000273.1, forward strand.
TCCACCCCGACTGGAACAGCTACATCTTCAACTACGGCCGCAACGAGGTGCGCAGCTTCATGATCAGCAACGCCCTCTTCTGGCTGGACGCCTACCACGCGGACGGCCTGCGCGTCGATGCCGTCGCCTCGATGCTCTACCTGGATTACTCGCGCCAGCAGGGGGAGTGGATCCCCAACCGCTACGGTGGCCGGGAGAACCTGGAGGCCATCGCGTTCCTGCGCCGGCTGAACGAAGCCGTCTACCAGAGCCATCCCGACGTGCAGATGGTGGCGGAAGAGTCCACGGCCTGGCCCATGGTGTCGCGGCCGACATACGTGGGCGGGCTGGGCTTCAGCATGAAGTGGGACATGGGGTGGATGCACGACACGCTGCACTACCTGGCGAAGGACCCGATCTTCCGGACGTATCACCACAACGAGCTGACGTTCCGGATGATCTACGCCTTCACGGAGAACTTCGTGCTGCCGCTCTCGCACGACGAGGTGGTGCACGGCAAGGCCTCGCTGCTGGGGAAGATGCCGGGCGACGACTGGCGCAAGTTCGCGAACCTGCGGCTGCTCTACGCTTACCTGTACGCGCAGCCAGGGAAGAAGCTGCTCTTCATGGGCGGCGAGTTGGCGCAGCGGCGGGAGTGGGACCACGAGCAGGCGCTGGACTGGCAGTTGCTCGAGTACGCGCCCCACGCGGGCGTGCAGCGCTGGGTGCAGGACCTGAACCGGCTGTACCGGGCGGAGCCGGCGCTGTTCGAGGCGGAGTTCGAGCCCGCGGGCTTCGAGTGGGTGGACGCGAACGACAGTGAGAACAACGTGCTCAGCTTCCTGCGCAAGGCGCGCTCGCCCGGCGCGGTTGTACTGGTAGTGTGCAACTTCACGCCTGCGCCGCATTTCAATTACCGGGTGGGCGTGCCGCAGGGCGGCTACTGGCTCGAGCTCTTGAACAGCGATGCACAGCACTACGGCGGCAGCGGCCACGGCAACCTGGGCGGCGTCGAGGCCTCGCCCGTGGGTGCGCACGGGCGGCCCTACTCGCTGAACCTCACGCTGCCGCCGCTGGGAGCGGTATTCCTGAAGCCCGGGGGCCGCGGCCCAGGGCCAGGGCAAGGGCTGGGGCAAGGGGAGGGTTGAGGGTGGCGGGCCAGGTGACAGGCGAGTTGGCGCTCGGCGCCCATTACCTGGGCGGGGGCCGGTCCAGCTTCCGCGTCTGGGCGCCCGCCTCGCCGCGCCTCGAGGTCGTATTCACCGGCCCAGTCGAGCGAGTGGTGCCGCTGGAGCCAGGCGAGCGCGGCTACCACGTGGCGGTGGTAGACGACGTCGCCCCGGGAGCGCTGTACCACTACCGGCTGAGCGGCGGCCGGGAGCTGCCGGATCCCGCATCGCGCTTCCAGCCGCTGGGCGTGCACGGGCCCTCGCAGGTAGTGGATTCCGGCTTCGCCTGGAGCGACGTGGAGTGGGCCGGGATCGCGCTCGAGCAGTGCGTCTTCTACGAGCTGCATGTGGGGACGTACACGGCCGAGGGCACTTTCGCCGCCATCGCGCCGCACGTGCGCGGGCTGCGCGAGCTGGGCATCACGGTGCTCGAGCTCATGCCGGTGGCGCAGTTCCCGGGCAGCCGGAATTGGGGGTACGACGGCGTGCTCCCGTTCGCCGTGCAGAACAGCTAC
>JACQVE010000274.1 GCA_016209965.1 Gemmatimonadota bacterium
AATCAGGAAGACGGCGCCTACCGGCTCATGCAGTACGGCACGGGCAACCTGTCCCTGCTTGTGGGGCTGGAGAAGGCGGTGGACTTCTTCCTGGCCCTGGGGCCCGAGCGCGTCGAAGAGCGCATCATCGGCCTCGCCGACCGGCTGCGCGCCGGACTGCAGCAGATCCCTGGCGTGACCATCCGCTCCCCCCTCCATCCGGAGCTGCGCTCCGCAACCACCATCTGGGCGCTGGAGCGCAGGAAGCCCATCGATCTGCAGGATGCGCTCTGGGAGCGGGCCCGGGTGCGCGTCCGCGCCGTGGGCGAGGACTTGGGTGTCCGCCAGTGCTGCCACATCTACAACCTGGAGGAGGAGGTGGACCGCACGCTGGACACCGTGCGCGCGCTGGCGTAGGGGGCGTGAGACACCTTCCGATCCCGATCCCGAACGGAGCCCAATCGACGATTCGGTGAAACTGTGAAACTCCGAGACCTGCTGCGCGGCAACGTCCTGTGGCTGAGCCTCATCTCGCTGCTGAACGACACGGCCAGCGAGATGATCTACCCGCTCCTGCCGCTCTTCCTGGTCGTCACGCTGGGCGCGGGGCCCGCCTTCCTCGGCCTGGTCGAAGGCGTAGCCGAAACCACGGCCAGCCTGGTCAAGCTGGGTGGCGGCTGGCTGAGCGACCGGCTGGGGCGGCGCAAGGCGCTGGTCGGCTGGGGCTACGGCCTGGCGGCGGCGGCCCGGCCAGTCGTGGCCGTGGCAGCGGCGCCATGGCACGTGCTTGTCGTGCGCTTCTCGGACCGCGTGGGCAAGGGCATCCGCACCGCGCCGCGCGACGCGCTGCTGGCGGAGTCCGTGGATGCCGCGCGCCGCGGCACCGCGTTCGGCCTGCACCGCGCCGCGGACCACGCCGGCGCTGTGCTGGGTCCACTCCTGGCCGCGGGGCTCCTGCTGCTGGCGCCAGGCCAGTTGCGCCTGGTTTTTGCCCTCGCAGCTATCCCCGGCATCGTGGCGGTGTTCATGCTCTGGCCGGTCCGGGAGCAACCGGTCGCTGCCCCGACCCACGCGCCGCAACCCGACGCCATGGCCGCATCCGCCGGCGGTCGCAGCCCGCCGGCCCCGGTATTGGCACCTGACGGTAAGCCCGCCGGCGTCCGCACAGCGCTTTCAGCCGTGGCGGCCCCAAAATCCGATGCCCCCTCCCCCGCCCCGGAGGCTGCGCCCCGGCGCGGCGTAAGGCAGGAGCTGGGCCATCTCGGACCCGCCTTCCCCCGCTACCTGCTGGTGCTCCTGATCTTCACGCTGGGCAATGCTTCGGATGCCTTCCTGCTTCTGCGCGCCCAGGACCTGGGCATCGCCCTGGCCGCCATCCCCCTGCTCTGGGGCGCGCACCACGTGAGCAAGATGCTGTGGAGCGTGCCCGGCGGCATGCTCGCCGACCGCTTCGGCCCGCGCCGCGCCATCATCGCCGGATGGCTGGTCTACGCCGCCGTCTACGCCGGCTTCGCCGCGGCCGGCCAGGTCTGGCAGGTCTGGGCGCTGTTCCTGGTCTACGGCCTCTTCTACGGCCTCACCGAGGCGCCCGAAAAGGCGCTGGTCGCCGCCCTCGCGCCCACTGGCACCCGCGGCCTCGCCTTCGGCGCCTACCACTTCGCCATCGGGCTCGCCGCCCTGCCCGCCAGCTTGATCTTCGGCCTGCTCTGGCAGGCGTACGGCGCTGCCGCCGCCTTCCTCCTCGGCGCCGCGCTGGCCCTGCTCGCCGCACTGCTGCTCCCCCTGGCATTGCCTGCCCAGCGGCCAGGCTCGAGCTGACCACGTCGCCCTCGGCGTTACTGCATCAGCGACACCCACGGCCGTGGCCCGATCCACCCCCTGAAGCAAAAGTTAAGGCCAGTCCTCAACGCCCGCCGGGCGCACGGCCGCCGAACTGCATCGAGCTCGGAAGCTTGACGCGGACGCGCGCTTGCTAGTAGGCTTCCGAGCACATAACGAACTTGCCGGACGCCTGGATCCAGGCGCAAGGCTTCCGCGGCAGCGACAAGAGCCGCATGGTGAACCGCGTGGAGAGCCGCTCCTTCATCGCGCGCGCCATCGAAGAGGCGATCGCCTGCCCCGAAAAACCATTGCGCTCCATGGAGCGGAGATCGGCCGCGTGCGCGGCCAAGAACGCTGCTACCTGGCACCCGTGACGGTCCGCGATGCGGTGATCCATGCGGTGGCGCACGCGGATTACGCCCGGCGCGGCGCGCCCATGCGCGTCTCGATCTTCGATGACCGCCTCGAGCTCGAGAACCCGGGCTCTTGATGAAACGGATCTCGACCACTTTGAGCCGGACATGAAGACCAGGAGGAAGAAGCCGTGAGCGAGAAACCCGGAGCCTGTCCGCTGTGCGGTGGTGATAAGGAACCCGGT
>JACQVE010000275.1 GCA_016209965.1 Gemmatimonadota bacterium
CGCGCCGCACAGCAGAAGCTCAAGAAGGAGGTCGCGCCTGCGCTGCTCGAGCTGGAGCGCACCGCGGACGTGCTCCGCGTCACGCAGGAGGCTCGTGCTCCCGGAATGGTGGCAGTGGGCTTCGCACTGGAAACGGAGCATGCGCTCGCCAACGCGCGCCGCAAGCTGCGGGAGAAGGCGCTGGACCTGGTGGTGCTGAACGAGGCGGGGCGGCCGGGGGCGGGCTTCGAGGTGGAGACGAACCAGGTCGTGATCCTGGGGCGCGAGGAGCGGGAAGAGGAGCTGCCACTGCTCTCGAAGCACGAGGTAGCCGAAGCCGTCCTGGACCGCGTGGAAATCCTGCTCGGAGCGCGCGCCTGATGCCGGGCCAGGACCTTTTCGCGCGTTACCTCCGGCAGCGCGCAGAGTGGGGGGAACGGGAGCTCTTCCTCCAGGAGCTGACGGCGGCGGAAGCGCTGGCCGCCGTGAGCGCGGCCGGCCGGGTGGATGGCGGTCGCGGGGCGCCGCTCGAGGCGGCGGCCGCCGGCGCCAGCCGGCGTACCGGCCGGGCGCGGGCGGCGCCTGTGGGATCGGCCCCGGCCGTAACGGGCGACCCCTGGGCGGGCGGGCTCGAGGTGCTGGCGGCCGCGGCGGCATCCTGTACGCTCTGCCGGCTGCACGAGGGCCGGCGACAGGTGGTTTTCGGCGAGGGCAACGCGGCCGCTGAACTGGTGGTGGTGGGCGAGGCGCCGGGCTTCGAGGAAGATAGGACAGGCCGCCCCTTTGTCGGGCCGGCGGGCAAGCTGCTGGACCTGCTGCTGCTCAGCATCGCCCTGCCCCGACGGCAGGTGTACATCTGCAACGTGATCAAGTGCCGCCCGCCCAACAATCGCAATCCCTTGCTGGACGAGGTCGCCTGCTGCTCGCGCTACCTGTTCCGGCAGATCGAACTGATCTCGCCGCGCGTGCTGCTGGCTGTGGGCAATTTTGCCGCACGTACGCTCCTGTCTACGGAGGAGAGCGTGGGCCGGCTGCGCGGGCAGATCCACAGCTTCCGCGGCACACCGGCGATCGCCACGTATCACCCTGCGTTCCTGCTCCGCAGTCCGCGCTGGACCCGGGCGGCATGGCAAGACTTCCAGATGGTGCGACAGGTGCTCGATGAACGGGCGTGAGGCGGGCGTTGCCACGCTGCCGGTAACGGATCGGCCGCCGCCGTACGCGGCGGAGGCGGAGATCAGCGTGCTGGGCGGCATGCTGGTCGATCGGGATGCCGCGGCCAAGGTGCTCGAGTCGGTAGATGACTCGATGTTCTACCGCGAGGCGAACCGGCGGCTGTTCCGAGCCATGGTGCGGCTCTTCGAGCGTGGCCAGGTGATTGACCCGGTGACCATCACGGAGGAGTTGAAGAAGACGCAGGAGCTGGAGAGCGTGGGCGGCATGGCCTACGTGGCCGAGTTGCTGGACGCCGTGCCTACGGCGGCGAACATCGAGTACCACGCCCGCATTGTTCGGGAGAAGGCGCTGCTCCGGCGTTTGATCGAGGCGTCCACGCAGATCGTGCGCAGTGCGCAGGAGCCGGGCGAGCGCACGGTTGAGCAGGTGCTGGACGAGGCCGAGCAGCGCATCTTCCAGGTTGCCCAAACTCACGAGCGGGAAGGCTTTGTCTGGATCAAGCAGATCCTGTTCCCGGCCATGGGCCGGATCGAAGAGTTGCAGGCGGCCAAGGGCGGCTTGACCGGTGTGGCCAGCGGATTCCACGATCTGGACGAGATGACGGGCGGCTTCCAGAAGGGGGACCTGATCATTCTGGCTTCGCGGCCGAGCATGGGGAAAACGGCGCTGATGCTCGGTATGGGGCTGCATGCTGCGATCCGGCACCGCCTGCCTGTCGCCCTCTTCTCCCTGGAAATGTCCGACGAGCAGCTCGTCGAGCGCATGCTCTGCCACGAGGCGCTCATCGACCTGCGCAACGTGCGCCGCGGCCGCCTCAACGAAGACGATTACCTGCGCCTCTCCGATGCCGCCGCCCACCTCAACACGGCGCCCATGTGGATCGACGACTCGGCCCTGCTCACGGTCCTCGAGATGCGCGCCAAGGCGCGGCGGCTCAAGGCCGACCGCCCGGACCTGGGGCTGCTGCTGGTGGATTACATTCAGCTCATGCAGGGGCACACCCGCTTCGAGAACCGCACGCAGGAGGTCAGCCAGATCAGTCGCGGGCTCAAGGCGCTGGCCAAGGAACTCGAGATCCCCATCATTGCGCTGTCGCAGCTCTCGCGCGCGCCGGAGCAGCGGGCGGACCGGCGTCCCCAGCTCTCGGACCTGCGCGAATCGGGTTCGCTCGAGCAGGACGCGGACGTGGTCATGCTCCTCTACCGCCAGGACTATTATCTCTCGAACGAGGAGGCGGTGGAGAAGGACGTCGCCAACAAGGCCGAGCTCATCGTGGCCAAGCAGCGGAACGGCCCGACCGGCCTGGTCAAGCTGACCTTCCAGAAGGCCAGCACGCGCTTCTACCTGGACGCCGATGCCGGCCGTTAACCCCGCGAGCTCCTCGCGGGGTAGTCCTGGCGGGCGCGATTCTCGGGGCGCCTCTCTCCCGGAAACAGTTTCCGACCGAACCGCTGCCCTGCGCGCCGCCCTGATTCTCGCGGCGGCAGGCGGCGGGCAGCGCATGGGTGGCGTGCGCAAGCCTTACCTCGAGCTGGCCGGGCAGCCGCTCCTGCTCCACGCGCTCGACCCATTCCTGGCGCACCCCGCCATCCGTTGGGTGGTCGTGGCGCTGCCGCCCGAGGACGCGGACCACCCGCCCGCCTGGCTGAGCCGTGTCGACCCGCGCGTGGTGGCGGTGCCGGGTGGAGCAGAGCGAGGGGATTCGGTGTACCGGGCATTACAGCGCGTGCCGGCTGAAGCGGAGGTCGTGCTGGTGCATGATGCCGCGCGCCCCCTCGTTACCGCAGAGGTGATCGAGCGGGTCCTGGCCGCAGCCGCTGAGGGCGCCGGCGCCGTCGCGGCCGTGCCCGTCGAGGACACGATCAAGCTGGTGGACGCCGAGGGCCACGTTCTCGAAACTCCCGAGCGGGCTCGGCTCTGGCGGGCGCAGACGCCGCAAGGCTTCCCCCGAAACATGCTGGTGAGGGCGTATGAACGTGCGCTGGCGGCCGGCTTCCGGGCCACCGATGACGCGGCGTTGGTCGAGCATTTCGGCGGCGCCGTGCGCGTAGTCCAGGGGACGCCCGAGAACCGGAAAGTGACCACGCCCGCGGACCTCGAGTGGGCCGAGGCCGTGCTTCGCGCTCGGCAAGCGTGAGCGCGATGGGGCCCGCAGCTCCCGACGCCGCGCGGGCCGGGGGAGCAGAACGGATGCGCGTCCCGCTGATCCCGTTCCGGACTCGGAGCGACTGGGTGGCCCGGGCGCCGGGCGTCGCCAGGCATTTGCTGGCCGGCGGACTCATCGCCTACCCGACCGAAACCGTCTACGGCCTCGGTTGCGCCCTGCGTCAGGACGCACTCGAGCGCCTCACGGCGCTCAAGGGGAGGGTGAGGGGGAAGCCCTTTCTGCTGCTGGTGACCGGGACCGCGCAAGCGCACGGCCTCGAGTGGACGGAGGAGGCCCGGACGCTCGCCGCCCGCTTCTGGCCCGGGCCACTAACCCTCGTGCTCGGCGCGGACCCGGGCCGTTACCCGCAGGGAGTCGTGAGCGCGGCGGGCGGGGTGGCCGTGCGGGCTACCTCACACCAGGGTATGCAGGCGATCCTCCACGCGCTGGGGGGGCCTATCACCTCCACGAGCGCCAACCGCCCCCGAACACCGCCTGCAGCGAGCGCCAGCGCCGCGCACGCCGTGCTCGAAGCACTGGGCGGAGGGACGGGCGTCTGGCTGCTGGATGGCGGACGGCTGCCTCCCTCGCCGCCCTCCACCATTGTCGACTGCTCCGGTGGGCGTCCTCGGCTGCTTCGGGCGGGCGCCATCGGCGCGGCGGAGCTCGAGAAGGTCGTGGGAGCCTGGCATGAATGACGCCGCAGAGTCGGGCTGGCAGCACGAGCCGTCGACATACAACCTGCTCTTCGTGTGCACGGGCAACACCTGCCGGAGCCCGCTGGCGGAAGCGATCGCGCGCCGCGAGCTCGAGCAGCGGGAGTGGCTGCACGTGGCGGTGACTTCGGCAGGCATCTGGGCCGGGTACGGCACGCCCGCCTCGGACAACGCCGTCTCCGTGGCTGCCGAACAGGGGCTCGATATTGCCGCTCACGCCGCCCGGCCGCTCACGCCCGAGCTCGTGGAATGGGCGGACCTGATCCTGGTCATGAGCTCGTCGCAGATCCGGGAAGTGGGCGACCTGGGCGGCGCCAGCAAGGCCGCCGTCCTGACCGACTTCGGCGCCCATGACGAGCCCGGCCTCGCCATTGACGACCCGTTCGGCGGGGACGTGGACGCCTACCGCCACACCTTTGGAGAGCTCGAGCAGGCCATCCGCGCCTTGCTCGAGCGACTCGAGCCGCTCCTCTCGCCCTGATCGCGCATCCCATGCCGCGTCGTCGCATCGCCCCAGCCTCGCCGCCGACGCACGCTGCCGCGGCGAGGCGGGAGGGTGGGGAGGGAGCGGAGCCGCAACTGCTCCCGCTGCCTGGACCGGAGACCCGCCTCATGACCCTGCTCGGCGATCCCGTCGCGCATTCCCTCTCGCCACGGCTCCAGAACGCGGCGTTCCGCGCCGCCGGCGTGGATGGCGTCTACGTGGCGCTCCACTGCCATGCCGATGGCCTGCCCGGCCTGCTGCGCGGGATCGCGCGGGCCGGCGGGGGCGGGAACGTGACCATCCCGCACAAGCTGCTGGCCGCCCGGCTCATCGAGAAAGCGGCGGCCAGCGTCAACACTACCGGCGCCTGCAACACCTTCTGGCTGGAGGACGGCCGGATCTGCGGCGAGAACACGGATGTCGCCGGCTTCGCGGCCGCGGCCCGCCAGCTCCTCGGGACGCTGGCCGGCGCCCGCGTGCTGCTGCTCGGCGCGGGCGGCGCCGCGCGCGCCGCCCTCTCGGCCCTGCTCGCCGAGGGCGCCGACGCCATCGTGCTCCTCAACCGGACGCCATCCCGCGCCCAAGCGCTGCGGGCCGAGCTGGCCCTGGACCACCATCGCGTCCAGCTCGCCGCTCCTCCGGCGGAACGGCTCGACAACGAGAGCTTCGACCTGGTTGTCAATGCCACGCCCCTGGGCATGACTCCTCAGGACCCGCTGGCCTTCCCCCTCGAGCGCCTGCGCCAGGCCGGCGCCGCCCTCGATCTTGTCTACTCGCCCGCAGAAACGCCCTGGGTGCACTACGCCCGCCAGCTCGGGATCCCGGCCGCCGACGGGCTGGAAATGCTGATCCAGCAGGGCGCCGCCTCGTTCCAGTGCTGGTGGCGCATGCCCGCGCCGCTCGAGGCTATGCGCGCGGCGGTGCCCCATGCCGCCATGGACGTGCCCCGATGAGCCTCGAGCCTTGCCGCTAGCTCGCTCGACTCGGCGGCCTTCGGCCGCTTTTCGCTCCCGATGACGCGTCATAGCCTCTGCTCCGCCCTCCTCGACCTGGTCTTCGCGCCCGTCTGCCTGGCGTGCGACGGCAACATCGCCATGGGCGACGAAGCCCGCCTGATCTGCCGGCGGTGCCGCACTCGCCTGCGGCCACTGCCGCCCCCTTCGTGCCCCCGCTGCGGGGCGCCGCGCCTGCGTACGGGGCGAGCCAGTGCCGCGGTGTGCGGCGAATGCGCCGGCTGGCCCCCCGGCCTGCGAGTGGCCCGCTCGGCGTGCCTGCTCCACCCGCCCGCGGACCGCATTGTCCATCAACTGAAGTACCGCGGCTGGCGGGCGCTGGCCCGTCCCATGGCGGAGCTCATGGCTGCGCTGCCCTTGCCGCCGGACGTCGAGGAGGAGGCGCGGCTGGCCGTTCCCGTTCCTACCACGCCCGTCACCTTGCGGCAGCGGGGGTATAATCAGGCGGAGCTGCTCGCCCGGGCGTACGCGGAACGGACGCGGCGGCAGCACTGCTGCGTGCTCGAGCGCGGGCGCGCCGCGCGCAGCCAGACGACCTTGCAGCCGGCGGCGCGTGGGGCTAACGTGGCGGGCGCGTTCCGCGTCGTCGCGGGGCGCCAGCGCGAGCTCGCCGCGGCCCACGTGTTGCTGGTCGATGACGTGCTGACGACGGGCGCCACCGCCGCGGAGTGCACCCGGACTCTGCTGGCGGCGGGCGCCCGTTGCGTGAGTGTCATCACCTTCGCCCGTGCGCTCGATGCACGCCGGCTGACGGAAACCTGAGGCTCGGAGTCTTCAGCTCATGCCCACTCGCGTAGCGATCAATGGCTTCGGCCGGATCGGACGGACCATCATGCGCGCCGCCAAGAAGTACGGTGCGCCGCTCGACTTCATCGCCGTGAACGACGTCACGGACAGCCGCACGCTGGCGCACCTGCTGAGCTACGACTCCGTCCAGGGGCGTTATCCGGGGAAGGTCGAGGTGACGGAGGGCGGGCTGCGCGTGGATGGCGACGACATTCGCGTGCTCAGCGAGCGTGACCCGGGCGCACTGCCCTGGAAGGACCTCGAGGTGGACATCGTCCTCGAATCGAGCGGCCGGTTTACGGACCGGGAGTCCGCGGCCAAGCACCTGGCTGCGGGCGCGCGCAAGGTGATCATCACCGCGCCGGCCAAGGGCGAGGACATCACCATCGTGCTGGGGGTGAACGAGGAGAAGTATGACCCCGAGCGGCATCACATTGTGAGTAATGCGAGCTGTACCACCAATGCCCTCGTGCCGGTGGTGAAGGTGATCCTGGATCGGTTCGGCTTCCGGCGCGGACTCATGACCACGGTGCATTCCTACACCAACGACCAGCAGATCCTGGACCTGCCGCACAAGGACCTGCGGCGCGCGCGGGCGGCAGCGCTTTCCATCATCCCGACCTCGACCGGTGCGGCCAGGGCCACCTACCTGGTGATCCCGGAGGTGAAGGGCAAGCTGGATGGCATTGCCATGCGCGTGCCGACGCCCGACGTCTCGATCGTGGACCTCACCGCGGAGGTCGAAAAGAACGTGACGGTCGAGGACGTCAATCAGGCGTTCCGCCAGGCCGCGGAGGGTCGGCTGAAGGGAATCCTGACGGTGTCCGACGAGCCGCTGGTCAGTGTCGACTATCTCGGCAACCCGGCCAGCGCGATCGTCGACCTCCCCTTCACCTTCGTCGTCGACCAGCGGCTGGTCAAAGTCATGGCCTGGTATGACAACGAATGGGGCTACTCTCTGCGTTGCGTCGACCTGGCCCGCTACCTCGCGGAACGGCTCTCTTGACGCTGCCCCAGGGCGGAATTACCGTATAGCAGGGCAGGGGAGGCCCACAGGGCCCTTCCGCCAGGCTGTGCATCAGGCGGGCGTGCGTACCCATCAGCCGCGCCCCGGCGCTGGAGGAGCACCATGGCCGAGGCCAGCCAGGACGTTTACGGCACCTACCGCTGCCCCGTGTGTGGTCACCGCGACGCGGCAGAGCTCAAGCCGGGCGAGGAGCATCGGGTAGTCCACTGCATGTATTGCGGGACGCCGCTGGAAGTGTGGCCGCGAGGCCCGGATTCCGTCCGCTTCTCGGTCCAGGTGGCGGAGGAATCGGAGGCTGACTCGCCCAACTGGGTCGCGGGGTGAAGGGCAGACCTACCACAATTCGGCAGCAACGGGACGGCCACGGCGCGGGTGCGCGCCGTGGCCGTTCGCTTTCGGCGCTGCAGGCGCGCGTGCGGCGGGCCATGGAGCGGCTGCTCGAGCTGGGCGGGGCCCGTGTGGGAAGCGGCGTGGCGGGGCCAACGGATGCGCGGCTCCATTACCTCGAGGCTGGCAGCGGCCCGCCCTTGGTCCTCCTTCAGGGAGCGAGCGGTGGCGCCGCCAACTGGTATCGCCTGCTGGCGCCACTGGCGCAGCAGTTCCACGTGCTGGCGCCGGACCTGCCCGGCTTCGGCCTCTCCCCGCCCACCTCCGCTTCCGCACCGTTGGGCCGTTCGGCCGCGTATGCCTTGCGCGCCTGGTTCCGGGCCACGGGGGTCGCGCGCTGCGACCTGGTGGGGACTTCCTTTGGCGGGCTCGTGGCCCTGCGCCTGGCGCACGAGACCCCGGAGCTGGTGCGCCGTCTCGTGCTCCTGAATGCTGTGGGACTGGGCCGGGAGCTGCCCGCAGCCGTGCGCCTCGCCGCCCTGCCCCTGCTCGGCCGGGCCGCGCTCCGCCCCAGCCGGCGTGTCAGCGCATGGCTTTTCCGTAAGCTGCTGACTGGGGGGCGGCGGCGCCTTGCCGCGGCTGAGGAGGCGGCGCTCCTCGACTACCTCTGGTGCTGCGCCTTGGCCGGCGATCCCTCCTGGATGGCCGGCGCGCTCCGACTCTTCGCCCGGCCGCTGGGACAGCGTGAGGTCATGACATCCCGAGAGCTGGCAGACGTGCGCTGCAGCGTGCTCGTGCTCTGGGGAGAGTGCGACCCGTTTCTCCCCCTGGCCCACGGGCAGCGGGCCGCCAGCTTGATCCCTCGAGCGCTGCTCCACCTGCTCCGCGATGTGGGGCATTCCCCCAACTGGGAGGCGCCCGACGAGACGCTGGCGCTGGTACTACCCTTCTTGACTGCGCCGGACGTCTGCTAGATCCGATCCTGTCTCCTTGTTCGGGCCCGCCGCTCGGTCTAGCTTACGCGGCCAGGCCGGGGCGGAGCCTGCGGGCCGAAGGGGAGGGGGAGGCGGGGCGAGAGAGGGCGAGAGGGCCCAGGAGGGGGCGGGATGAACAAGCAGGTCGTGAGCGATCTGCGCGACGTGGATCTCCGCGACCGACGCGTCCTCGTACGCGTGGACTATAACGTGCCGCTCGAGGAGGGTGGGGTAGCGGACGACACGCGCATCCGCGCGACGCTCCCCACACTGACCTACCTGCTACAACATGGCGCGCGGCTGGTGCTGCTCTCGCACCTGGGCCGGCCGAAGGGGAGGTGGGACGAGCGGCTCTCGCTCCGCCCCGCCGCGGCGCGCCTGGGCAAGCTGGTGCCCGCGCCCGTGCGCTTCGTCGCCGACGTGGTGGGGCCGGAGGCGCACGCGGCGGCCGATAGCCTGCCGTCAGGCGAGATCCTGGTGCTCGAGAACGTGCGTTTCCTGCCCGCCGAGGAGACGAACGACCGGGGGTTGAGCGAGGCTCTGGCTGCGCTGGGCGATGTCTACGTGAACGACGCATTTGGCGCGGCGCACCGGGCTCATGCCTCGACCTGCGGCGTGGCGGAGGTGGTGCGCGAGGACGGCCGGCCCGCCGTGGCCGGGCTGCTGATGGAGAAGGAGTTGCGCTTCCTGGGGGAGGTGCTCGAGGCGCCCGGGCGACCGTTCGTTGCCATCCTGGGTGGCGCCAAGATCTCGGGGAAGATCGATGTGATCGAGAACCTTCTCCCCCGCGTCGATCGGCTGCTGGTGGGCGGTGCCATGGCCAACACGTTTTTCCGCGGGCTCGGGCTCGAGACAGGCGCCTCGCTGGTGGAGGAGGAACGCGTCCAGCTCGCTCGGGATCTGCTCGCCCGCGCCGGTGACAAGCTCGTACTGCCCGTGGATGGCGTGGTGGCCGAAGAGGCCGCGCCCGGGGCTGCGGCCTCGGTCGTGGATCGTGACGCGGTGCCTCCGCAGGGACGGATTCTGGATATCGGGCCCAAGAGTGTTGCTGTGTTCCAGGAGCTGCTGGCGGAAGCCAGGACTGTGCTCTGGAACGGCCCCGTCGGGATGTTCGAGCTGGAAGGCTGCGCGGAAGGGACCATGGCGCTGGCGCGCATGCTTGCCGACGCTACGGCTGCCGGCGCGGTCACGGTGATCGGCGGCGGGGACACGGTCGCCGCGGTGAAAGCCGCGGGAGTGGCGGAGCGGATGACGCATGTCTCGACTGGTGGCGGCGCCTCGCTCGAGTTCCTGGAGGGGCGGGCCCTGCCGGGAGTTGCGGCGCTGAGCGATCGTCGGAACGGCTAGATGACGACCGCAACTGCCCGGCCCGTGCGGACTCCCGTTATTGCGGGGAACTGGAAGATGCACAAGGGCCCCTCCGCCACGCGCGAGTTCTTCCGCCAATTCAAGCCTCGGTATTCCCCGCGCGCAGACCGGACCATCCTCTTCTTCCCGCCGGCCGTGTCGCTGGCGGCCACCATGGAAATGCTGCCGGACCGGCCCGACCTTGGGGTGGGCATCCAGAACATCCACTGGAAGGACCAGGGCGCGTTCACCGGGGAGATCAGTGCGCCTATGGCGCGAGACACGGGGGCCCGTTTTGCCCTGGTCGGTCACTCCGAGAGGCGACACGTCTTCGGCGAATCCGATGACGACGTCCGCCACAAGGTCGCGGCCGCCTTCGACGCCGGCCTCGTTCCCGTGCTTTGTCTGGGTGAGACCCTCGAGCAGCGGCGCGCGGGCCGCGTCGAGGAGGTGATCCTGAGCCAGCTCGATGCCGCGCTGCAGGACCTCCCGCCCCACCACATCCGGCAGTTGCTCGTTGCATACGAGCCCGTTTGGGCTATTGGCACCGGCGTCAATGCGACTCCCGCCGACGCCAGTGCCGCCCACGCCGTCCTGCGCCGCCGGCTGGCGGAGCATGTGGGCGATGAAGCCGCACGGCGCGTCCCCATCCTCTACGGCGGGTCCGTCAACCCCGGCAACGCCGCCGAGCTGCTCGCCGCGCCCCAGGTGGATGGTCTGCTGGTCGGCGGCGCCAGCCTCGACCCGGCGGGATTCGCCCGGATCGCGGCGCTCCAGACTAGACTAGACTAGACTAGCGCCTGGCCTGAAATTTCACCCGAGCGCAGGCCGCGCAGAGCCGAAGTCGAGAGGTCCAGGAGAGCTTTTCCATGAGCTTGACACCTGCGGCACCCCCACGTGATCTTCCAATGCTTGAGGGACCACCTGCACCCGGAGCGGACGGGCGTGTTCAATTTCCTGTTGATCCTGTTGCTGCTCGATGGCCTTCTCCTCATGGTCATCGTGTTGCTGCAGGCGGGCAAGGGCGGAGGGCTGGCCGCGGTAGGCGGCGGCGCAGGCACCGAAACCTTCATTGGCGGCCGTCAGGCCGCTACCCTCCTGACCAGGGCCACCTGGGTCACTGCCGGAATCTTCCTGCTCCTGGCACTGATGCTCTCGGTGATGTCTTCCCGCCGTACGCGGCAGCCTGAGCCTGTCCTGCGACAGGAGTTCCCGCAGACCGCGCCCGCGCCGCAGCCCGTGCTGCCTGGTGTGGAGCCGGGCCAGGGCACGGCGCCGCAGGGCGGCGCCCAACGGCCGGCTCGGCCGGCCGAGCCGGTGCCGGCTCCGCCGGCGCAACGATAACGGGGTTGCAGAAAGGGGGGGGCGTGGAGCACCGGAAACCTTCCGGTGCTCCGCGCCCCCGCCTGCTTTAGCTCCCCGCGCTCCGCGGCTCAGGAGCTCAGGGGCAGAGGATGCTGCGCTCCATGCTGTAACCGGGCGCCACGTGGTGGAGGCGCTCGTAGGGGCCGAGCAGCTCGCTCCCCTCCTGGTGCGGCGTCAGGAGCGGCGGCCTTGCTGGCGCCGTTCCGGCCCGCGCGGCGGCTGGCTGGCGACGGCGACGCTGTGAGGGGGGGCGCGAATCTGCGCAGCGCGTCGCCCGACCCATTCCGGGGTTCGAGAGCTGATTCATAACGGCCGTATCGCCAAGGTTGTGGCCATCGATTGGCGCCGGTAGCGGCGGAGCATGGGAGGCTCCGACGCTGCCGCGCGGGTCCAGGAGCGGGATGTGCAAGTCTTGCGCCCCTCGGCAATGCCCCGCGGAGGTGGCTGCGGCACAGGGGGTTTGCCGCTTCCGCTCGGGCCGCACGGGGGGCGCACCTTGCTTGACGGCGCTTTCCGGGCGGCCCATCATAGGCACGATTCGGGCGGGGGACCCGCCTGTCTGTTTTTGAACCCGGTTCCAGTCATGGGCGACCAGACGGGGGTTGCGGCGGCCGGCGCGGTGGTGTCCGATCTGTCGCGCGAGCAACTCCACGAGCTCTACTACTATCTGCACCTCACGCGTCAGGTCGAACAGGTCCAGGCGCATCTCTACCGCCAGAACAAGGTGATCGGCGGGCTGTACCGCTCGCTGGGTCAGGAGGCGACCGCGGTGGGCAGCGCCTACGCGCTGCGCCGGCGCACGGACGGCACGGGCGACGTGATCGCTCCCGCGATCCGCAAGCTGGGCTCGCTTCTGGTCATGGGGGCACGGCCGGTGGATGTGCTCCGCCAGTACCTGGCCAAGGGGGACTCACCCACGGGCGGCCGGGAGCAGAACGTCCACTTCACCGATTCCGGCCGCGGGCGGAAGGGCTGAGGCAATGGCCACGGTTTCCAGACGTGCGGCAGCGCCGCGGGAGAAGCCGGAGCACCTGCGGCACACGGAGCTGGGCCGGCCCGTCACCATGCTGGAGGCCATTCGGGAGGCGCTGTGGGAGGAGATGGAGCGGGACCCGGCCGTCTTCCTGATGGGCGAGGACATCGGGCTCTACGGCGGCGCGTTCAAGGTGACGGAGGACTTCCTCGAGTATTTCGGCGAGGCGCGGGTCATCGACACACCGATCAGCGAAGGCGGATTCACGGGCGCCGCCGCGGGCGCGGCGCACATGGGGATGCGGCCGGTGGTCGAGATGCAGTTCATGGACTTCGTCTCCTGCGCCTACGAGCCGCTCACCAACTACATCGCCACCTCGAGCTGGCGCGGCAGCGGGCCGCTCCCGCTGGTAGTGCGGGGTCCAGTGGGCGGAGGCGTGCGGGGCGGGCCGTTCCACTCGCAGAACCCGGAAATGGCGTTCTTCCATACGCCCGGCCTGAAGATCGTTTACCCCTCCACCTGCTATGACGCGAAGGGGCTGCTCAAGGCGGCCATTCGCGATGAGGACCCGGTGCTGTACTTCGAGCACAAGAAGCTTTACCGTTTGCCCGCGCTTCGGCAGACGTTGCCGCAGGAGGACTATGTAGTCCCGCTCGGGCAGGCGCGCCTTCACCGCGAGGGCACGCACGTCTCGATTGTGACCTACGGCATGATGGTCCACGAGAGTCAGCGGGCGGCCGAGCAGTTGCAAGGCGAGGACGGTTTGAGCGTCGAGATCCTGGACCTGCGCACGCTGCTGCCCCTCGATGAGGAAGCCATCCTCAGTACTGTTCAGAAGACCAACCGGCTGCTGGTCGTGCACGAGGATACGCGAACCGGCGGGATCGCCGGGGAGATCGCGATGCGCGTGAGCGAGAAGGCGTTCGAGTGGCTGGACGCGCCGATCCTGCGGGTCACGGCGATCGACACGCCGGTGCCCTATTCGCCGCCGCTCGAGGACTACTTCCTTCCCCAGGTCAGCGACATCGTGGCGGCTTGCCGCTACCTGGCGGGGTATTAGCAGGGGAACGATAGCTGCGTCCGCGGTCGCCGCGGCAAGGTCCCTGAGGGGAGATCGGAATCATGGCGCGAATCGAAGTCCCCATGCCGCAGATGGGCGAGTCCATTGCCGAGGGCACGGTCTCCAAATGGCTGAAGCAGGTGGGGGACGAGGTGCAGCGGGACGAGCCGCTCCTCGAGATTTCCACGGATAAGGTGGATGCGGAGATCCCTTCGCCGGCGGCGGGGCAGTTGGCCGAGGTGCTGGTGGAGGAGGGGAAGACGGTCGAGGTCGGTAGCATCCTGGCCTACGTCGAGACCGAGAAGGGCGCGGCCGCGGCGCCTGCAGCGAAGGCGCCCCCCGCGCCGGCGAAGGCCGAAAAGGCTGAACCGGAGGCGGCCAAAGCGCCGGCCGCCGCAGAACCGGCCCGCGCGGAGGAGGCGCCGCCGGCCCGGGGCGATGGTCGGACCGAGACGGCGGAGGAGCGGCTCCGTCGCCGCTCCACTCCGCTGGTCCGCCGGATCGCCGCCGAGCACGGCGTCGATCTCTCGGAGGTTCCGGGCACGGGACAGGCGGGCCGCGTCACCAAGCAGGACATCCTGGCTTACGTCGGGCAGCGGGAGCGCGCGCCTGCAGCGGCCGCCGGGGCGCCACCGGCCCGGCCGCCTGCCCCGCGGCCGGCCGAGGCTGCGGTTACTGCCGGCCAGTTCTGGCAGATATTCTACGGGCAGGTCCAGCACCCCGAGTTTCCGGCTCGGGAGCGCGACCGGCTCGAGCCGCTGGAGCGCCTGCGCAAGCTCACGGCCGACCACATGGTGCGGGCCAAGCGGATCGCGGCGCACGTCCACTCCTTCATCGAGGTCGATTTCACGCAGATCGACCGCATCCGCCAGCAGAACCGTGCGCGCTGGGAGCAGCAGGGCGTGAAGGTCAGCTACACCGCCTTCGTGGCCTGGGCGTCGGCGCGGGTGTTGCAGGAGTTCCCCCGGGTAAACGCCACCATCTCCGGAGACAGCATCCTCTATCGCGGGGAGATCAACATCGGCATTGCCGTCGACCTCGACCCCGGACTCATAGTGCCGGCGGTCAGGAACGCCGATGAGCTGACTGTGGTCGGACTGGCCAAACGCATCAACGATCTCGCGGCACGCGCCCGGGAGCGGAAGCTGAAGCCGGACGAGATCCAGGGCGGCAC
>JACQVE010000276.1 GCA_016209965.1 Gemmatimonadota bacterium
CGGCTGGGCGGGGTGCCCCGCGTGGTCGCGCGGGTGGGACTCGAGACGGATACGGCGCGCAGCCCGCTGTACCGCGTGGCCTTGCGGCGCTGGACGGACGTCATCGTCCTGAACGCCGAGGCCATGCGCGATCGCTTCCTCGCCCGTGCGCCGGGGCTGGACGCTGCCCGCGTGGTCACGATCCGCACGGGCGTGGCCAGGCCGGAGCGGCGTGCGGCGCCGGGTGCCGTGCGGCGCTGGCTGGGGGTCGCGGCCGGGGCGCGGGTGATCGGAACCGTAGCGCGGCTGGCCGGTCAGAAGCGGCTGGACCGGCTGCTCGAGGCACTGGCGCGGCTGCCGGCGGACGTGCACTGCCTTGTGGCCGGTGCGGGCGCGGAGCAGACTGCGCTGGAACGGCTGGCCCTCGAGCTGGGTGTGGCCGGACGGCTGCACCTGCTGGGTGAGCGCGACGACGTGGGCGATGTGCTGGACGCGCTGGACGTGTTCGTGGTGTGCTCGGACCGCGAGGGGCTGAGCAATGCCATGCTCGAGGCGCTGGCCGCCGGCGTGCCGGTAGTGAGCACGCCCGTGAGCGGCGCGGCGGAGGCGCTCGAGTCCTTCCCGGAGGGCGGCGCGCCAGGCGAGATCGTCGGGTTCGACGCCGCGGATCTGGCGGCATGCCTCGAGCGGCTGCTGGCGGATCCCGCCAGACTGCGCGCCATGGGCGCGGCGGCCGTGCGGCGGGCCGAGGAGCGCTTCGGCTTCGAGCGCATGCTGGACGGTTGGGAGGCCGTGCTCGAGGGTGCGCTGGTCCCGGCGGCCGGCACCATAGAGGCGGGGGATGCGGTTCGGCGCCAGGCCGCCACGCCCTCCGCGTCACGGCCGGGGCGCCCGGCAACGCGGCGCGGGGACCCGGCAGGGCGGCGCGGGCCAGGGGGCCGGGCGTGACGGCGCCGTTCCCCGCCGAGCGGGTCTGCATTGTCCTGCTGACCGGGGTGGGCGACGTCGTGCACGGGCTCCCCGTCGTCAACGCGCTCAAGCGGCGGCATCCCGCCTGCCGCATCACCTGGATCGCGGAACCCGCTCCGTCCTGGGTAGTACGGCCGCACCCCGCGGTGGACGAGGTGGTGGTTTTCGAACGGGCGCGCGGGCTGGCGGGCGTGCGCGAGCTGTGGCGGTCGCTGCGTGGCCGCCGCTTCGACCTGACGCTGAACCTCAACGTCTACTTCAAGAGCGTGTTCCCCACCGTGTTCTCCGGTGCTCCGCGCCGCCTGGGCTTCGGGCGCGGCCGCGCGCGGGAGGGCGTCTGGCTGTTCTCGAACCAGCACCTGCCGCCCGGGCCGCGACGCCACACGCAGGATCTCTTTCTCGAGTTCCTGGACGCACTGGGCGTCGAACGCGGGCCGCTGGAGTGGCGCATCACCCTGGCGGAGGAGGAACGGCGAGCGCAGGCGGAATTCTTCCAGCGGCTCGACGGGCTGGAGGGCCGGCCGGCGGCCGCGCTGATCCCCGCCTCGGCAAAGGCAGCCAAGGATTGGCTGCCGGAGCGCTACGCGGCGGTGGCGGACGCGCTCGAGGCCGACTACGGGTTCCGCGTGCTGCTGCTGGGGGGCGCGTCGCCGCGGGAGGCGCGGCTGGCGCGGGAGGTGCTCGGGCACTGCCGCACGCGGCCGATCTGGGCGCTGGGGGACGGCGTGCGCCGCCTGATCACCCTGATCGCCGGCAGCCGCCTGGTGATCGCGCCGGATACCGGGCCGGTGCACCTCGCCCGGGCGCTCGAGGTGCCGGTCATCGGGCTGTATGGACATACCAACCCCTGGCGCGTGGGGCCGTACCGCAAGTACCAGGATCTCTGGGTGGACCGCTACACAGAGGAGGGGGAGGCGCCGGAGCCGGGCGGCTTCGAGCCGAAGAGTGGGCGCATGCAGCAGATCACAGTGGCGGAGGTACTGGATCGGGTGGAACGGGCCGTGAGCCGCTAATGGTCGAGTTCACAAGTGCGATGAATGCCGCCGTATTTGTGAATTCGAGCACTGGCTGTGGCGGCCGGCCCAGCCGCGGCGCCGGGCAGCCCCATTCGCGATCTTGATGCGGAGCCGCTCCCGCCCGATCTTGTAGGGTCAGCGCAAGGAGGACGCGATGAGGCATCCCTGAAGCAATGTGGCGCCGGGGCCGCAGCGGTGCGGGAGGCAGGGCCGTGAGAATCGGGCTCGAGCGGCTACGAGTCCGGTTAGTGTGGGTGGCGGTGGCGCCGTACATCCTGTTTGCACGCCCTTCGCCGCTGCTGCTGGCCGTGGGCGGGACCCTGGGCGTGGCGGGCGTGCTGCTGCGTGCCTGGGCTGCTTCTACCCTGCGCAAGAATGCTGTGCTGACCACAGGTGGGCCATACGCCTACACGCGGCACCCGCTCTACCTGGGGAGCTTCCTGATGGGACTGGGTGTGGCCGCTGCGGGGGGGCGGCTGGCGTTCCTGCTGCTGGTGCTCTGCTACTTCGCGGTCGTGTACGGGCCCACCATGCGGGCAGAGGCGCGGCGGCTGGAACGGCGGTTCGGAGAGGACTACCGGGAGTACGCGCGACGGGTCCCGCTCTTCTTCCCGCGGCTCGATAGCGGACGGGTCCGGCAGGCGCAGCCGCTCCGCGCCCGCCTGCAGCGCTACCTGAGCCACCGCGAGTACAACGCCGTGCTGGGTCTCCTGCTGGTGTTCCTGACCCTGATCGCCAAGCTGGTCATCGATTAGGGGGCTATCGGACCAGCTTTCAATCTTTCATGTTGGCCGGGAATACTATCCTGCCGACCGGCCTGCGTATACTGCTCCGGGGAGGTAGCGACGGCCTCGGCTGCGGCCGGTCGAGTCCCGGTAGCCCAAGGGCATAGCAGGGTGGGCCAGCATTAAAGATTGAAACATGGTCCGAGTAAAGACCCTGTTCCTGACGCAGGACTTCCCCCCGTTCCCGGGGGGCATCGCCCGCATGTACGGCGAGCTGTGCCGTCGCTTCCCCGCGGGCGGTGTCGAA
>JACQVE010000277.1 GCA_016209965.1 Gemmatimonadota bacterium
GCCATCGGCTGGGCCCGCGGCCAGGTCGGTGATGCGGACATTCGGGATCGCCTCGGCGCCATCCAGCCCGACCTGTTCACCATCGGAGCCCACCTCGCCGCTCCACAGGCCGCGCCCCAGCGCTTGCCGCGGCTGCCGCACCTCGAGCCGGACCGGGTGCCACTGCTCGAGCAGTGGATCGACCAGGCGGACGCGGAATTGCCCGAGCTCCGCCACTTCGTCCTGCCCGGAGGCGCTCCCGCCGGCGCCGCGCTCCACCTGGCCCGCACCATCTGTCGCCGAGCCGAGCGGCGGCTCGTCCGCCTGGCGGCCGAGGAAGAAGTCGACGAGGGCTTCGTCGTCTACCTGAACCGCCTGTCGGACCTCCTCTTCATGCTCGCCCGGCTGGCCAATCACCGGGCGGGCACGCCCGAGTCCGAATGGAACCCCCTGGGGCGCTGAGGTCGCGGCCGTGAGGGTGCTCGGGGAGCCACTGTCGAAAGGCGGGCGGGACCCTGCCCGGCTGCGCCCATGATTCCGCCGCCGCGGGCCGACCTCATGGCCCGCCGCCTCACCGCCGCCGCTCGCCGCGCCGGATTCGGAAGCGCGGCCCTGGCCCGGCTGGAGGCCGCGTTCCGCCTCGCCATGCAGCCCCGGGCGTCCAGGCTGCCCGACGAGCACCACCCCGATTACCTGCACCCGGCTCGTACGGCGCTCATCCTGCTGGAGGACCTGGCCATCGCCGATCCAGACCTGGCCGTTGCGGCTGCTGTGTGCGAGACCCTGCGCGACGAGCTGACCACGCCCCTTGCGGCGATACAGGAGGTTTGCGGACCGGACGTCGCCCACCTGGTGCAGAGCGTGCCCCGCCCCGCCAGCGCCGGCGACGAGCTGCTCGAGCAGCTCGTGACTGCGCCCGAGCCCGCTCGCGTCCTCGCCCTTGCCGAACGGCTCGATCACGCCCGCCACCTGCACCTGCGGCCCCGCGCCGACTGGCAGCCACTGCACCACAGCACCTGCACCGTATACCTGCCCGTCGCAGAGCGCACCCACCCCGGCCTGGCACGTCGCTACCGCTGGTGGTGCCGCACCTTCCATCGACGGTACCTGTTTTGAGACCCGGGCCGAGGAGGCTCCGCCAAGCGGGAGCGCTGGCCGCCAGAGGTGATGCCGCACCACCCACCGGGCCCGCCGCTAGGTACGGCAGCAGCCCCGTCTACCCCTTGCAACCTGCAAGAGACGTGTGCACTTTTCGTCGCGCTCCTAGCGTCAGGAGCTTTGGAAACCTCGAGAGGAGCCGCCATGCCGTATGTGATCGCCGAGCCCTGCATCGGCACCAAGGACGCCAGTTGCGTCGAGGTCTGCCCGGTTGACTGCATATATGAAGGCGAGGACCAGTATTACATCCACCCGGACGAGTGCATCGACTGCGGCGCCTGCGAGCCGGAGTGCCCTGTGACCGCGATCTTCACCGACGCGGACGTGCCACCCGAGTGGACCCAGTACATCGAGAAGAACCGGGATCACTTCTGATTAGCCGCTGCACCCCCGGCCTGCTGGTTCTGCTGCTAGCCTGCTCGCGCGCGGGTTCTGCGCCCCCGGCGGCGCCTCCCGATCCCGTGGCCGAGATCACCGCCATGTTGCGCAGTTCAGCCGACGACTGGAACCGCGGCGACCTCGAGGGATTCCTGGACGACTACCTCGATTCCGGCGAGACCACGTTCGTCGGCGGATCCGCAGTCCTGCACGGGGTGCCCGAGCTGCGCCGGCGCTATCAGGCTGCTTACTTTAAGGACGGCGCCCCGCGGGACGCGTTGCGCTTCGAGGAGCTCGAGATCCGGCAGCTCCCGCCACACCACGCCCTGGCGCTCGGACGGTACGTCCTCTTCGACCGCGCCACCCACACCACCACAGCCACCGGCTTCTTCTCGCTGGTCCTGCGCCGCACTACCCGGGGCTGGAAGATCATCCACGATCACTCCTCCGCCGCCAGCTCCTAGCCGCCCCCCCCTTGTACCAAAAACAGAGCGCGCCCGCCCCTCACCCCGGAGGCGGACGCGCTCTCGCGTTGGGCGCTGCTGCTACAGCCCGGCCGCCCGGATCGCGTCCAGCGAGACGTCCGCCGGTACGCTCTCACCCGCCGGAACCGCGCCGGGAACCGGCCGGTCCTGTCGCCGAGTGAGGAGCAGACTTGCCGCTATAGCAGCTACAGCCAACAAACTGACACTCAAGGTGCGAATACGACCTCCCGCGTTACAGGCTCCAGCACCCCACCCGATTTCGGCTGGGCGCGCCCCAGCGGCTGCACATTTCATGCCGCAGACGCGAGCCGGCAAGGTACGGCGCTACCTGCGATTCTGCAATAGGGGAACGTTCGAGGAAGCAGAAGTGTGACACTTTTTGGCGCCCGCCGCGTAAACTACAGGCATGACAGCCGATATGCTGGAGCGAGCGGCCGCGCGGAGCTACCGCTACCTGGTGGGCACCGCCGGAGCCGAGGGGCTGATCGCGCGGCAGGAGGCGGGGCAGCCTGCGCCGGGTGATGCGGAACTGGCTGCCGAGCTGCTCGCGCAGTTGCTGCGGCAACAGGACTCACGCGGCAGCTGGGGCGGTGATCTGGTGGCGACCGCTGGGGCGCTGCTGGCGCTCGCCGAGCTGAGGGAAGCAGGCGCGCAGCCGGTCGCGACGCAGGCCGCCACGCAGGCGGCGCTTAGCTGGCTGCGCGGGCGCCAGGGCAGGCCCGGCCGCTATGGCGATGGCTGCACCCGGCCGGGGCACCGGCTGGGGATGTGCCACCATTTTCTGGCCGGTTTTTTCGCGCCCGCACCCCCGGAGGTCTCGCTGGCGGGGCTTCAGCTTCCGTGCGGCGTGCGCCTCGAGGACGATCTCGACGCTCGGCTCGCGGCATCCGGGATCGCGTTACAGAGTGCGCTCCGCTGGGGCGCCAGCAGCCGCGACATAGCGCTGCACGTCGAGGGACTCCGTCGGCTGGTAGAGCTCTGGACCGCGGGCGAGGGCGGCCTCTGCTCCAGGCCCGCACTGCTGGCGGGGCTCGCGGCCTTGCTCGAAGCTCCGCCCACGCCGGAGAACCAGGCGGCGGTCGAGCACGTGCTGCAGCGAATTGCTTCGACACAACGGGCGGACGGGACCTGGCGGGAAGCCGATCCCTTCCAACTCCTCGAGGTGCTGCTGGAAGCGGGACGGCGGGGATACGCCAGGGCCTCTATCGCCGGCGCCGTACAGCGTGCGGCCGAGCTCCTGGCCTCGTCGCAGCAGCCGGACGGATGCTGGGGGCGCGAAGCAGCCCACCGGCGGGCACTGATCGGCTGGCGCGCCCTCAGGTTCGTGATCAACTTCGCGCCGGCCCAGGCCCGCCCCGGCCCCTGAGCAGACGCGGAGCATGGCGGCGGGCCGGCCTCGGCGCGCTACGAGCCGGGCCGAAAGCGGAGCGTGAAGCCGAGCTCCAGGCCCGTGAGTCCGTGACTCGTGCCGTCCGGCAAGTCCAGTGAGCCCACCAGCAACTTTGCCAGCGGGAACACATCGGCCGAGCCGCCCAGTCGCAGGGGGACGTCGCCTCCCACGCTCAGGACCCAGCCCTCCCCGCCCGGATCTTCCCGACTCTGCAGCTTCAGGTCCAGGGCCGGCCGCACCGTGAGGGAAGGCTTCAGCCGGAGGGATCCGGCAACGCCCGCAACCAGCAGGTTCTGGGTGCCCGTGGGTACCGTGCTGTCCGGCAGGAACGCCCCGCCGGCCCCCTGCACGAAGACGTCCCCGCGCTGGCGGCGGATGTCGGCAAAGTATACCGCCCAGGTTGCCGTCCGGCCGGTGCGGAACGAGTAAGCGGCATCCACGCGCCAGCGGCTGCCAGGCTGGAAGAGGTCCCGCCCACCCAGCTCGTCCGCCGCGTAGTTCTGAAAGGTCAAGCCGCCCGTCAGCTTTCCGCTGCCAACGTTGCGATCAATGCCCACGCGCATCCGGACTTCGTTCCCCGGCGTGTACTCGAGCGCCGTGTCCGCTACCGGCTCGAACTCGCTCGCCACGCGGTAGCTCGCGCCCAGGCCCACTCCCCACTCGCCCAGCCGGTAGGCGGTGGCCACACCGCTGGTCAGGCCGAAGCCAGTGCCCCAACTGGCTTCTCTGAACCCCAGCAGGTCGGTCGACAGCACACTGGCCACGACCGCCTCGCGCGAATCGTGCGTTGCTTCACCCGTAGGCAGGTTCAGCCCGATGGTGAGCACGGCCCAGGGCAGGAACGCCCAGTTCATGCGCACGCGTGTATCGACGAAGCCGTTCAGCTCGAACAATTCGCCGCCAACATCCACCTCCCCACGCGCGAAGGCCGCATACACGTCCGTCGAGAAGCGCGGACTCAAGGGCAGCTCGAAAGCGAACGGCACGAGTAGCAGCTTGGCCGAGGATACGCCCGTTCCATCGAAGCTGTAGTTCTGGAAATGGGCGCCCGTGCCCAGCGCCCCGCTGCGCGGCTCCTGGGCCGACCCTGCCGCTGCGGCCACCAGCAGGATCGCCGCCGTTGCTGTCGCGTATCTCATGGCCTAGCACCCCTTACCGGTGAAGGGATTGGGAACGCACACCCTCACCCGTGCAGTCGGCGCCTGCGTCACCCCTTCCTGCTGCTGCCCCTCCTGCGCCGGGTTCCGCGTCCCGCCCTGCTGAGTCCCACCCTCCTGCACCGCGCCACGCTCCGTGAGCTGGGTGGCCGGTGTCGAGTTGACCTGGTCACGCGTGTCGCGCAGCAGGTCCTCCGCCCCGACCGCCGCCGCTGGGGCCTCCGCTCGGGCGGCCGCGGCAGGAGCAGCCGGCAACTCCGTCAGCCCTGTCTGCGCGATCTGCTGCGGCGTCACCTCGCCCGCGCGCTGCAACTGCGCGGCCTCGCCCTGCCGCTCCCGCGCTGCGCCCAGGCTGGGATCGAGCTGCACCGCCTGCTGGAACAGGCGCACGGCTTCGGCATAGTCGCCCCGGTCCATGGCCTGCAGGCCATTGCCATA
>JACQVE010000278.1 GCA_016209965.1 Gemmatimonadota bacterium
ACCGCCCTCCGCTTCGATCCCGAAAACTTCGCGGCGCACCGCGGCATGGGGTTCCTCTGCCTCGAGCGGGGCGAATACAACGCCGCCTGCTGGCACCTCGAGCGCGCGGCCGAGCAGCGGCCGCAAGATGCTACCGTGCAGGAAGCGCTCGGGCTGGCCCGCGAGCGGCAGGCGGCCGCCGGGATGGCGCCAGCCGCCCCAGCCTACCTCTATGCGAGCGCCCCTGCTGCCGTCGTCGATCCGGCCCGTGTCTTCGAGCCGCTGCTCGCCGAGACTCCGTTCCTGGGCGCCATGGTGGTGGATCGACAGGGGCTCCTCCTCGCCGGCACCTTCGCCGATGGCGACCATGCCCGCGCCGAGGCGCTCGCCGCCATGCTGGACGGCGGCGTGCAGGAGGCGGAGCGCGCTGCCGTCTACCTGTCGCTGGGCGAGTGGCGCGGCATGGTGCTCGAGACCGACGCCGCCACGCTCCACCTCTCGCGGCTGGACGGCGGCTATACTCTGGTGGTGGCCGTCACCCACGAAGCACCCGCCGGCTGGCTGCTCCGTACCGCCGCCCGCGCCGCTGCCCTCGCGCAGCCCCTGCTCGAGACGGCCGCGTGAGCGACGCCTTCGCTGCGGTCCTCGATCGGCTGAGCCGCGTGCCGGGCGTGGAAGGCGCGCTGCTAGTCGATGCCGACGCCGGCGTCCTCGTAGCCGCCGACCTCGCCGGCGGTGTGGACGGCGGCGCAGTGGCCGCGCTCACGGCGTCGCTCTATCGCCAGACCGCTCGCGCCGCCGGGGACGCCGGTTTGGGCGCACTCGAGACCGTGCACCTCGAGGCGGAGGCCGGCCACGTGCTCGTGGCGGGTGCGGCCGCCCCCACGCTCCTGGTGGTGGCCGTGGCCGCAGTGGACGCGCAGCTCGGGCTCGTGCGCGTCGAAACCCAGCGCATCGCCGCGGAGCTGCTATGAGTGCGCGCGAGCTGGATCAGCTCATTGGCTCGCTGGCCGAGCCGATCGCCGCTTTCTTCCGCGAGGCGCGCGTGCGCCTGGTCCTGGTCGTGGACACGAGCGGCCGGGTGCTCGCGCAGCACGGATTCAGCCGCGCCTTCCGGCTGGGCGACGTCGCCGCCCTCGCCGCTGCGGCCCACGCCTCCGCGCGCCGCCTGGCCAGGATCACGGGAGCCGGCCGCTGGAGTCACCTGCACCACGCCGGGCGCGAGCGGCAGCTCTTCCTGGCACCGCTCCAGACAGCCGCCGGTGAGCTGTTCCTGGTCGCGATCTTTGATGAAGACTCCTCGCTCGGACTGGTCCAGCTCTTCTTCGACCGGCTCGAGCAGGAGCTGACCGGCGGCGAGCTGGCCGGCGGCTACGGCGCGCCTGACGCCCGCACTTTCGACGACGAGATGAACGCGGGGTTCCCGGGGATCCTGTACCCCGACACGGCAGGCGAGAGCTGATGCCGCTGGTCAACTACTCGACGCGTGAGATCACCTGCAAGATCGTCTACTACGGGCCGGGGCGGTCCGGAAAGACGACCAACCTGCAGTACATCCACGAGCGCCTGCCCGATGCGCGCAGGGGCCAGATGATCTCGCTGGCCACCGAGACGGACCGCACGCTGTTCTTCGACTTCCTGCCCCTGGACCTGGGCACAATCTCGGGATTCCGCGTGCGCTACCAGCTCTATACCGTGCCCGGGCAGGTGTATTATGAGGCGACGCGCCGCCTGGTGCTGCGCGGCGCCGATGGCGTGGTCTTCGTGGCCGATTCGCAGCGCGAGCTGCTCGAGGAGAACGTCTCGAGCCTGCGCAGTCTCTACGCCAACCTGCTGGAGGAGGGGTTCCAGATCCGCGAGCTGCCCATCGTGCTGCAGTATAATAAGCGCGACCTGCCGGACATCCTGCCCGTGGCAGAGCTCGATCAAGTGCTGAACTTCTGGGAGCTGTCGGCCTACCCCTCCATTGCCGTGACCGGCGCCGGCGTAATGGACACGCTGCGCGCCATCAGCGAGCAGGTGCTGCGCAGCCTCTCCCGGGGCATGGCCGGCAGCCACGCCGCCCGAGGCGGCACGGCGTCGGGCCAGCCGCGGGCCCGCCGCCGCGCGCGCTAGTGGCCGTGTGAGCCGAATCGCGCTGCTCGGACTTGCGCTGGTCCCGCTCCCCGTCCGCCCGTCCGCGCCTCCGGCCGCCGCCACGCCCTCCTGCCCGCTGGCCGTCGGAAACGCCGCGCTGACACTCTGCTACTGGCCTGGCGGCGAACGACTGGCCCGGCGCCTGCTCGCCCTCGCGCTCGCCGCGCCGCCGCTGCCGGCGTTGCCGCGCCGCGTCCTGAACGGAGCCGAGCCGGTCCGGATATTCCTGGCGCCGGACGCGCCGCGCTTCGACTCCCTGACCGGTGGGCGCGTGCCCGAATGGGGTGCCGGTGTCGCGGCGCCGGAGCAGAGTGTGATCGTGCTGCCGGCCTACGCCTCGGATCGCGCAGCCGCTCACGAACTGGGAGGCGTGCTCCGCCACGAGCTGGCCCACATCGCGCTGCACCGCTACCTGGAAGCGGCGCGCATCCCCCGCTGGTTCGACGAGGGCTACGCCCGCTGGGCTGCCGGCGAGTGGGATTTCGAGGCCGCCTGGATGCTGCGCCTGGCCTTCGCCCTGAACCGCGCGCCGCCCCTCGATTCCCTCGAACTCGCCTGGCCCGGCGCGGAAATGGAGGCGCGCGTCGCCTACCTGCTCGCCGCCAGTGCTGTCGGCTTCCTCACCGAGCAGAGCGGCGAGCGCGGGCTGCGCCTGCTGCTCGAGCGCTGGAGGCGCGCGGGTGCGCTCGAACCCGCGCTGCGCCGCACCTACGGGCTCACGCTCAGCCAGTTCGAGGAGGATTGGCGCAAAGCGGTGCGCAAGCGCTACGGCTGGCCCGTCTTCCTCACCCACTCGCTGGTGTTCTGGCTGTTCGCGGCCGTGCTGCTCCTCGTCCTCTACGCCGTCCGCCGGCGCCGCGACCGCACCCGCCTCGCAGGACTGCGCGCCAGCGAGCCGCCGGACTCGCCCGCCTACTGGCTGGAACCGCCGCCGCCGGACAGCGAACCGCCCCCCGAGCTGGACCGCCCCGAGACCCGACCCGTCTGAATCCCTTACGCTAGCGGGTCGAGGAACCCCGAGCGGCCAGCGCGCCGCTCGCCTGCAAGCTTGAACTGGGCGGCTATTCCGCTACATTTAGCACCATGGCGAACCTGCGGAAGACCCGGGGAGCTGCAGAGGCGTCGCGCGCGTCGCTCCAGTTCTCA
Organism: Gemmatimonadota bacterium; assembly: GCA_016209965.1. Classification (NCBI taxonomy): domain Bacteria; kingdom Pseudomonadati; phylum Gemmatimonadota; species Gemmatimonadota bacterium. The sequence continues at coordinate 3,262 of JACQVE010000278.1, forward strand.
CCTATCAACGGCGTGCTGCTGGCGCTCGCGCTGGCCGCCATTACAGCCGGCTACCTGCTGCTCGCGCGCGGGTCCACGGTCGCGGCGCCGCTGCTCCTCGTGCTCGGCTACGCCGTGCTCATTCCCCTGGGCATCATTCTCTGAGGATGCCTTCGGGCGCTTAGCTCAGCCGGTTCAGAGCGCCTGCCTTACAAGCAGGAGGTCAGTGGTTCGAATCCACTAGCGCCCATCAGCGCCCATAGACTTACAGCATCGAGCGGTCCGAGAGTCAGCATAGAGTCAGCAGCCGAAGGAATTTCGGCCCGCCACGGCTTGGCCCTGCAACCTATCTGCCGATTGCCGTTTTCATTAGTACGCTTCCCCCCGAGGCAACACGCGGAGCACGATCAGCAACTCCGCGGTGTCATCACGCTGGAAGCGCACCCGATGGTCTCCCACCCGCAATCGGTATTCGGGCGGGTGCACGTCGGTAAGCTTCTTCACGTCGCCGTGCCCCGTCGCGGCGAAACGTTCGAGCGCGACGACAATGCGGGCTGCGGTCTGGACGTCCAGCTTTTTCAGGTCGCGGCGTGCGCGGGCCGTGTAGACCAGCGCGTAGCTCAAAGCCCCAGCTCGCGCTTGATTTCCTCGTGCGTTGAGATTCGCCCAGTTCTGACGTCCTCGCGCGCCTCCGCTACCGCCGCCTGCTCGTCCGCGGAGATGGTTTCATCTTCCGGGGGCGCATGGTCCAGCGCCCATCGCACGGGATCAGCGAGCCGCGCCAATGCTTCGAGCACTCGGACAGCAGTCGGGTGTTCGCTTTCTGGCAGCTCGTCCACCAAATGGTGCAGCCGCTCGCGCGTTGTCATCGCGTGCCTTCGCTCCTTCCTTATGCGTGACCTCACGATCCGCTACCCTCCGCCGTGGGCAGAGTGCCAAACGCCTCGCCCAGCATCTCCAGCGCCTCGGCCGGCTGCGTGGCGGCGATGCGCGCATAGATCTCCGTGGAGCGGCTATCCCTGTGCCCGAGCGCCGCGCCCACCACCTTGAGCGGGACGCCCCGCTGCACCAGCCAACTCCCCTCGTGCGCCGCAGGTCATGAATGGTCGCATCATGGACGCGCGCGGCCTCGCGGATACGCTCCCAGGCGCGCTCGATGTCCTCGCGCGGTTCCCGCTGGTCCTTCGGGGAAGGGAAGATCCACGGCGAATGTAGCATCCTCGGCAGGCTGCGCACGATCTCCATGGTCGGAGCCGAAAGCGGCACGATCTTCGGCTCGCCCGTCTTGGTGTCCTCGAGGAGTAAGCGGCGAGTCTCCAGATCCAGGCGGTCCCACCGAGCGCGTAGCAACTCGGTTTTCCGGCAGCAGGTCAAGAGCAGCAGCCGTATTGCCGCCGTGGCGTACACGTCGATCTCGGCGTTGAGTGCCCCCGCGAAAAACGGCCTGATCATTGCCTCCTGAACGAGAGCGGTGCGGAAATTGCAGTGTGTGGGGCCGTCTTCGTGCGTGGGTGAGCGACTGCGTCCCCGCCCGCCGGTCCGCCCCTTGGGTTTGGCCGTGTGTGGCAGGCCCAGTGATGCCCTGCGCACGAACGCTGCGGGGCGCCCCGCCGGTACAGGGGGGCGCCCCTGGTATTTTGTGGCCTCGCCGCCGCGCGGATCGGCTCCGGGAGCCGTGGGCCCCCCGCCCTTGCCGCGCCGAGCCGGCCTGCTTACAAATACAACGACTCCAAAAAGCCACGGGAGGCTCCCATGCTCCGCGTCCGGCGCAGTTTCGCCCTCGCCTTCCTGCTCCTGGCAGCCACGGCCGTCCGGCCGGAACCCGCCGACGCCCAGATCCTGAAGCGGATGAAGGAGCGCCTTCAGGAGAAGGCCGGTCAGAAGGCAGACACTCTGGTGGACAAGGCGGTTGATGCCGCGGCCAAGCCGCTCCTCGGCGGCGGCGAGAAGGCCACGCCAGCCCAGCCTGCCGCGCCGGCCCCCCCGGCCCCCGCCGCTGCCGGAACCGGTGCCGAGCCCGTGATCGACATCCTCGAGCCTTCCGAGTGGGCGGGCGGGGGGAACCGCGGAATCAGCATCGCGCCCAAACGGTCGATCCTGGTCCGGGGCACGGTGCGGCACGCGGGCGGCATCACGGACGTGCGCATCAATGGCGCCCGCGCCGCTTTCACCGTGGACCCGTCCGGCATGGCCGCCAGCTTCAGCGGTTACGCGCCCGTCGCGGCGGACACCCGGCAGGTCGAGATCGCCGCGCGCGGCGCCGACGGACGCGTCGCCTCCCGCAACTTCCCGGTCCAGCCGGCGGCGGCCGCCGCACCCACGGTCGCCGCCGCAGCCGCCGATGCCGGCGGACTCCGCGGCTTCAAGGGCCGGCGCTGGGCCGTCGTCATCGGGGTCAGCGACTACAAGGACCCCGCGATTCCGGACCTGCGTTACGCAGACGAGGACGCGCGCGCCGTTTACGACTTCCTGCGCTCGCCCGAGGCGGGCCTGGGTGGCATCCCCGCGGAGAACATCCTCCTGCTCCTCGACCAGCAGGCCACGGCCCGCAGCATCCGCTCGGCATTGCTCACCTTCCTCAAGCAGTCCACCGAGGACGACGTCATCTTTATCTACCTCGCGGGCCACGGGATGCCGGATCCACAGCGCCTGAACGACCTCTATATCCTCGCCTATGACACCGAGCTCGCCGACCTGGCGGCCACCGGCGTGCCCATGGAGGACATCAACCAGGCCATCACCAAGGCCTACGCCCGCAGCAAGATCCTTTTCACCGATGCCTGCCACTCGGCTGGCGTAGGAGCGGGCGGCAGCCGCGCCGTCAACATCAACCAGATCAATGGCCTCTTTCTGGACGCCATGAGCACCTCCTCCGGCGGCTTCGTGGCCTTTACCGCCTCGGAAGCGGCACAGCTCTCGCAAGAAGGCGCCGAGTGGGGCGGCGGCCACGGTGTCTATACCCACTTCCTGCTCGAGGGACTGCGGGGCGACGCCGATGAGGATAAGGACTACATTGTGACACTGGGCGAACTGATGGAGTACACGCGCGACCGCGTGCGCCGCGCTACCCGCAACGCCCAGATACCCACCATCTCGCTCACCACCTATGACCGGTACTGGCCCATGGCCATTACCACGCGATGAGGAGCGGACCAGGGGCCCTCGAGCGAGCGCGACGCCGCAACCCCCCAACATTCGCCGCCTGGCGGGCCCGCCGCATCACTGTACTGCTGGTCGCCGCGACCGCCTGCCGGGCGGAGCCCGAGCGGCAGGAGCAGCCGGCCGGGGCGCCCCAACCCGATACGTCGCAGGAGGTACCCACAATGGCGCTCTCCATGACCTCGATCGCCTTCCCCGAACAGGGGCAGATCCCGCGCCGCTACACCTGCGAGGGCGACGACGTCTCTCCCCCGCTCGCCTGGACCGGCGGCCCCGACGGTACCCAGAGCTTCGCCCTCATTGTCGATGACCCCGACGCACCCGACCCCCGCGCACCCAAGCGCACCTGGGTCCACTGGGTGCTCTACAACCTGCCAGCTACCGCCAGTGGCTTGACCGAAGCAGCGGCGCCCGGCGATCTGCCCCAGGGCACGCGACAGGGACGAAACGATTGGGGACGCACCGGCTACGGCGGTCCTTGCCCGCCCGTCGGCCGCCACCGCTACTTCCACAAGCTGTACGCGCTGGACACCTCGCTCGACGACCTGCAACAGCCCACCAAGGCCGACCTCGAGAAGGCCATGGAAGGCCACGTGCTAGCCCGCGCCGAGCTGGTCGGCACGTACGAGAAGCGGAAACAGTAACCCCCGGCGACCGCACCTTTCCGCTCCCCACCCACAAACCGATGGGATTCCCCACCCGCGTCTCCGCCCCTGGCTTCACCGCCTCCGCGTCCCCCCGCGCCGCGCTCCGGACGGGCCTCGGGGAACGCCTGGCGGCGTTTGCAGAAATTCCTAATTTTCTCCAGCGCGCCGCGTCCCGCCGCGCCCCAGATACATCTGCCTAACACGTTGTGCCACAATTAGATCTGCGATTGGACGGCGAACGCAGACCGAATCGACTTGAACGAAAACCGAAAGACTTGACGGGCGCAGGCGAAGGCTTTATCCTTGCGCTCAGACGTTGCGGGAGGCGGTCTCCACCCGCAATGTCAGGCCGACCGGCGGGACGCTGCCGGAAGGTCGCTCGAGAGGGGTTCGGCCCTGAGCGAGCCGGTTGCGGGGTCGCTGGACGCAACCGAAGCCCCGAAAGCTAGGGGCGCCTGAGCCTTGACCGCGAGGCGAGGGAAAGGGAAGCTGGTCCGGTCACCGCACGTGGTGACGTCGAACCGAAGGGACCGGATCCCGCCAGCGGAGGGAAAGCCCCCAGGAAGCGGCGTGCCGCATCTGGGGGCTTTCTACATCCAGCCCGGCACTCAGCCGCAAGAGGGGGAGGAGCGCTGTTGGCCAGAAACTGAGTGCCGGGTTGCCGCACTGCGGCCGGCACTGCAAACTGAGGTGCATGTGTGGGCGCTTCTCGCTGGCCGTGTCGCAGGCCGACCTCTTCGACGAGTTCGGGCTGCCTGAGGTCCCCTTCGACTACCGCCCCCGCTACAACATCGCACCCACTCAGCCCGTGCTCGCCCTGCGCCTGCGCGAGGGCGTGCCGCGACTAGGCTTCCTGCGCTGGGGGCTGATACCGCACTGGGCGCCCGGCCCCGCCACCGGCAGCCGCTTGATCAACGCCCGCATCGAGACGGTCGCCTCCCGCCCTGCCTTCCGCGACCCCCTGCGCTGGCGCCGCTGCCTGCTCCTCGCCGACGGCTTCTACGAGTGGAAGCGCGAAGGCTCCGGCAGCGCGCCGTTCCGGGTACGACTGCCCTCCGCGCGCCCCTTCGCGTTTGCCGGCCTGTGGGACCGCTGGCGCGCACCCGACTCCGAGCTCGTCGGCTCTTGTGCCATCCTCACCACGCGCGCCAACGACTGCATCCGGCCGATCCACGGCCGCATGCCCGTCATCCTGGGCGACGCCGCCACTCGTGAGGCCTGGCTGGACCCGGAAGTCGACACCCAAAGCCTGCTGCGCCGCGTGGATGCGGTCGCGTCGGCGCTCGATCTGCACGCCTACCCCGTCTCGCGCCTGGTCAACTCGCCCGACAACGACTCGCCCGAGTGCCTCGAACCGCTCTAACTGCAACCCCTTCCCGCTCTCACTCCTTTTTCCGTACCCGCACCCGTACCCGTACCCGACTATTATCACCGCGGCTCGCGAATGCGTACTCTGCTGCGCGGCGGCAGCGCCTACCGCTGGTCCGCCGCGTAGCTCCCCAGTACCCGCAGCACCTCGTCGATATCCGCCTCCGTATGATCCGCGTTGACCTGGAACCGGATCTCCTCGTCGCCGCGCGGCACCACCGGATAGCTCAGCCCCGTCACCAGGATCCCGTTGGCGTAGAGGTGGCGTACGAGGTCGCGGGTCCTGGCGGTGTCCCGCACCATGAGCGGCACGACCGGGTGCTCGCCCGGGATCACCTCGAAGCCCAGCCTGACCAGTCCTTGCTCGAAGCGCCGCGTCAGGCCGCGTAGCCGGGCCAGTAGCTCGCAGCCCCGCGGACTGTCCAGGATCTCGAGCGACGCGAGCGCCGCCGTCGCCTCACTCACGGTGATCGGGTTCGAGTAGATGTAGAAGGGGGAGGTCTCTCGCAGGTACCGGATCACGGCGGCCGAGGAGGCGACGTATCCGCCATTCACCCCCAGCGCCTTCCCCAGCGTGGCGACCAGCAGATCCACGGGTGCAGCGCCCGTGTACTCCTCGGTGCCGCGGCCCGTCTCGCCGAACGCGCCCACGCCGTGCGAGTCGTCCACTACCACCAGCACGTTCTCCTCGAACCCGCCGTCGTAGCGCCGGGCCAGCTCCATGATCAGGTCCAGCGGCGCGTGGTCGCCGCGCATGCTGAAGATCCCGTCCGTCAGCACGATGGCACGGCGCGCCCGCCCCGCCGCCGCCTCGAGCGCATCCTCGAGCCC
>JACQVE010000279.1 GCA_016209965.1 Gemmatimonadota bacterium
CTCGAGCAGCAGCCGCAGTCTCGCCGCACTCTGCCGCTGCCCCGGATGCGGGCGCACCCGCTGAATCGCATCGTCAAAGGCGTCCGGCGTCCCCCGCAGACCCTCGAGGCTCATGGCGCCCGCCACCTCGGCCGTCTCGACGGCCCGCTCCGCCGCCAGCAAGGCCAGCACGCCTATGCCTGTCTGGACCTGAGTCCCGTTGTTGAGCGCCAGCCCCTCCTTGGCCTCGAGCACCACGGGGTCGAGCCCCGCTCGGCGCAGCGCCTCTCCGCCCGGCAGCCGCTCGGCGCCCAAGATCGCTTCCCCCTCGCCCATCAGCACCAGGGCGAGGTGGGAAAGCGGAGCCAGGTCGCCCGATGCCCCTACACTTCCGCGCGCCGGAATGACAGGGTGCACCCGCCGGTTCAGCATTTCCGTGAGCGTCTCAATGATGATCGCGCGCACGCCGGAGTACCCGAGCGCGAGCACGTTGGCGCGCAGCAGCATGATCGCCCGGGTCTCGGCCTCTCCCAACGGCGCGCCGACCCCGGCCGCATGGCTGCGGATCAGGTTGGCCTGCAGCTCGCGAATGCGGTCGGGGGGGATCGCTACTTCGGCCAGGGCGCCGAAGCCGGTGGTGACGCCGTAGACGACGCGGCCCTCACGCAACGCCTGCTCCACCACCTCCCTCGCGGCCGCGACCCGCGCCCGCGCTCCGGGTGCCAGCCGCACCTGCGGCGCCGGGTGCCCTGCCACCCGTTCCACGTCCTCCAGCCGGAGCGAGTCGCCCTGAATTTCGAGAATGTCCACGGTTCCGGGGGTCGGCAGCAGAGCGGGGCCGTGCGGCGTCGCTACGGCGTTCTCAAGCTCTCGCCGCGTTGCTCGTAATCCAGCTTGATGTCCGGGTTGGCCAGCAGGTGCACCCGGAACTGGAAGCTGAAATTGCCGTTCTGCGCCTTCACGAAGTCGAAGTTCGCCTGCCAGTCGTGGAGGTCGCGGGTCAACGTCAGGATGTGGTCGCTGAATCGGCTGTCCGTGAAGGAGTAGGCCGTGCTCCAGCGCACACTCCACTTTGGCGTAGGCTGGAAGGAGACGTTGCCGCTCAGAAGCTGGCTCTCCGCCCGGCCGGCAAAGCTCGCATCGCGGCGCGGGCGCACCAGCGAATAGTTGAGGGAGGCGTTCCAGCCGCCCCCGCCGCTCCCCAGAAAAGCGCTGCGCGCAGGCGCTGGCGTGCCCCGCCGTCCGATCAGGCTCAGCTCTTCCTCCCGCTCGGGGTCCAGGCGGGTCTCCCCCGGCGGCGGCGCCGCACGCGCCGAGTCCTTGACCTCCGCCGGCGTACGCCTCCGCCCCAACCCCAGCAACCGGAACAGCCAGGAGTCACTGCTCAAGGAGAAGGATGCGTTCATGTTGCTCAGGTGCGGCGCGAACTCCCGTGGCGTCGGCTGCCCGGGTGGCGCGCTCCCCGTAGTCCGGAACAGATCGTGGGTGAAGCTCAGGCTCAGCCCCCGCAGCAGGTCCGACGTGACCGTGTTGTTCAGCGTGGTCGTGACCAGTCCCTCTCCCTCCTCCCGCGCCTGCACGAAATCATAGACCACGGCACTGGTGCTCAGAGACAGGAGCGTGACCCGCCCCGACTGCGGCAGCCGCCGCGGCCCGGAGGCCGTGTCCAGGGCTGCCTCCCGAGTGGTGTCCGGCGCCGCGCCGCCCTCCTCCTGCTTCACCGCCTGCTTCGCCTCGATCGTCTGGCTCAGCCCGATCTCGAGCCGGTTCTGCTCCCGGATTTCCGCCACGCCGAACACGTCGCGCCGGACGCTGTCCGCAGCGACGGCCGGCGAATAGCGGTAGGTGATGATCGGCGAAAGCCGATGCCGGATCCGGCTGTAGGGCCCTACACCCGGCCAGAAGCCAAAGAAGTCCGTCTTGAGACTGGCACTCACATCCAGACGCGTCGGGCCCGCCAGAAGCTGGCCCGCCGTCTTGGGCGACTCACGCCACTGCCCTCCTAGCTGAATGGCCGGCGTCAACGTGCTCGTCCCGAACAGCCGCTGCTGGTAGTTTACGCTGCTGCTCCAACTCAAGCGCCGATCCGTTTCCTTCCCCAGCGTATCCACGCCCGGCTTGGCCTGCCGCACATCCTGCGCAAGGTCGAAGCGCTGGTTCCAGGAAAGCGCGCCCAGGCTTATGCCGCTGCCGATGCCCGCCTCGAAAGCTGAGCGGTCCCGCACCGTCGGGCTCGAGATGGTGTCCGCCACATCCACACGGTTCATTCGCAGGTTTGCGCTCCCCGTCCACGTCGCGTTGCGGTACCAGCTCGCCTGCGCCCCAGGCGCCCGGAACAGCGTCAGCGGCGAGAGCACGAGCCCTACCGAGGGCAGGACCAGCTCCACCTGACCGGTGGTCAGGAACTGGCGGCGGGAGGCATCCAAACTCAGGCTGCCCCAATCGAAGCGATGACTCAGGCCGGCATTGGAATCAATGGACCGGTTCAGCTCCCGCGGGTCGAAGGTGTTGCGGCGGACGAACTCGCTGGAGGTGGTATAGTTCGCATTTACCCTTACGCTGGTCCGCTCCCCCGGCTGCCAGCTATGGTGGCTGGAAAGCGTCAGGTTGCGGCGCCCGTTGGCCTCCCAAAAACGCCGGAAATCGATGCCCCCGTCCAGGAACTGCCTCACCCAGCGGTACTGGAAGTTGCCGTTCAGCGCTGTCCAGTTCTGACTGAACCAGTCCAGCGCGAGCTGTGCGCCCATGTAATCGTTGATGGCCCAGAAGAAGCCCACGTCCGAGACACGGCGCCGGTAGCCGCTGCTGGTGCGCGCCACGTCATTGATGCCAAAGCGCGGCGCCAGCAGCCCGCTTCTGCGGCCTTGCTTCAGGCTCTGCACCATGAAGGGCAGCCAGAACACCGGGACGTCAGCGAAGTTCAGCGTCACGTCCCGCGCGACCAGCACGTTGTCGTTCACCAGCTTCATGCGCCGGGCCGCGAAATGATAGTGCGGCACGTCCAGCTCGCAGGAGGTGAATTCCGAGTGCCGTCCGTAAATGCGGTCCGAGCCGGCCGTGTACACCCGCTCGCCGTGCACCACCCAGTTCGCCCCCTGGCTGAACCGCGTGCGCGCGCCCAGTGCCACGCCCACGTCCCGCCCGACGTCGTAGCAGACCTGCTCGCTCTCGACCGGGGCGCTCTCTCCGCTGAGCACTGGCTTGCCGTAGCCGCAAACGATTTCGCGCTCGAGATCGTACACCAGCGCCGAATCCGCACTCATGGCCTGCCCCGCCCGCACGATCTGCGCTTTGCCCGGTAGCTCGACGCGGCCGCTGTCACTCACGAAATGGGCGCCGCTGCCCCAATACTCGGTAGCAATGTAGCCCGGGAGTGTAGCCAGCGCGGCCATGACCGAATCGCGCTCGGCGTCCATGCCCCGGCCGCCAGGCCGAGCCATAGCCGACACGGCTCCTGCCGCAGCGCGGGCCGGGCCGTCCCGCCGCGGCGGCGTAACTGCCGCACTTTCGGCCGGGACCTCGACCACGCTGGAATCTGCTCCCGCCCGCCCGGCCGGGCTGGACACGCGCAGCTTTTCCAGAAGCCGCTCCCGCTCCCCAGGGCTCAACTCCCGCTCCTGGCCCACGGCCGGCGCGGCAAAGAGCAACAGCGCTGCCGCTGAGAGGCCAAGGATCGGCCTGACGGGCCGCCGCAGCCGCCAGCCCCGGCCTCTGACTCCGCACGGCCAGCCGCCGCTCATGCTTCCCCCCACCCTTCCTCGATGACGGGCGCGCGGGAGCGCTCGACCAGCTTGGCCAGCCCGATGCTCAGCTCGTAAAGCAGTACCAGCGGCACCATCATGAACAGGGTCAGCATGATCACATCGCCGGGAGTGATCAGGCTCGCCACAATGGTGATGGCGACCAGCGCGTGCCGGCGCTTCGAGGCCAGCATCCGCGAGTCCACCACGCCCAGAGCAGCGAGCAGGAGCACGACGACGGGCAGCTCGAAGATGGCCCCGAAGGCGAGCAGCAGCTTGATGATAAAGCCGAGGTACGGTCCCACCACGATATTCTGCTCCAGGCTCTCGGCCTGGAATCCCATCATGAAGCGCAGCGTGACGGGGAGCGCCAGGAAGTAGGCCAGGGCGACGCCCGCCGCGAACAGCACGAGGCCCAGGTAGAGCGACGGGATGATCGCGCGCTTCTCCTGCGGCAGCAGCGCCGGCGCGAGGAAGGCCCAGGCCTCGTAAATAATGATGGGCGAGGCGAGCAACGCACCCACGACCAGGGCCAGCTTGATCGTGATCAGGAACGGCTCGGTCGGACTCAAGTACTTCAGTCGGCTCCCGCCCAGCAACGGGCGGATCGGCTCGATCAGCAGGGTCAGCACGTCGAAGCGCGTCACCACCACGAAGCCAATGGCCACACCCACCAGCAGGGCGAGCAAGCTCCAGATGATCCGCCAGCGCAGCTCCTCCAGGTGGTCGAGGAACGGCATTTCCTCGGTCCGGCCGGCGCCGCGCCAGGCCCGCAACAATCGGGGCGCCTTCACAATGGCAGCTCCGCCTGCCCCTCATCCATTGCCGCCCGCGCGCGCCGGGCGTTCAGTTCCCGCAGCTCTTCCTCGAACTCGTCGATGTCCTGGAAGTCCCGGTAGACTGAGGCAAAGCGGACGTATGCCACGTGATCGCGCGCCTTCAGCCGCTCCATGACCATGCTGCCGATCACGCGGCTCTCCGCCTCATCCGAACCCTGCCGCCCCAGCTCATCCTCGATCTGGTCCACCAGCGCTTCGATCTCCGAGAAGGTGATCGGGCGTTTCGCGCACGCCAGGCCGATCGAGCGCAGCAGTTTGTGCCGATCATACGCTTCCACCGAGCCGTCCCGCTTGACCACCTGCAGCGAGCGCTCCTCGACGTACTCGTACGTCGTGAAGCGGCGGCCGCAGCTCAAGCATTCGCGCCGCCGTCGCACCGCCCGCCCCTGCCGGCTGATACGGGAGTCGACGACCCGGTCTTCCATCTGCTGGCAGTAAGGACAGCGCATTCGTTTGAGCTCGTCGCGGGCCGTGCCCCGCCTCCATTGCGCGACACCGGAGACCCCGCAGAGGCGAACGGCCCCGCAGAGGCTCCGGTGTCTTCGAGCGCGAGCCGAAAATCCGGCGCCCGTCTCAGCCGCGGCGCCGCAGCTTACTCAGCTTCTCCTGGGCCGACCGGGCCTCGTCTGATCTCGCATAGTTGGACACGACCCGTTGAAAGTACTCCGTCGCCCGGGCAATGTTTCCCTGCTCCTCCGCCACCACCCCCGCGCGGTACAACGCCGCGGGCGCGCGCGCCGAGTTGGGAAACAGCTCGACCACCCGCTCGAACTCGCGTAGCGCACGGTCGTGCTGCCCATCCAGATAGTACGTTTCCGCCAGGTTGAATTGCGCATCCGGAGCGCGCTCGTGCGTGCCGTACTTCTGCAGGATCTCCTCGAACGCTCGCCGCGCCGTCTGCGCCGCGCCACGCTGCAACTGCTCCACGCCGATCGCGTACAACTGCTCCGGACTGCCGCGCGCCGGCGCGGGCGCCACCGCCGCCGTTGCCGCGGGCGTAGGGCCGAGCTCCTGACTGCGCGTCTCGAGCTGCCGCCTGAGCTCCTGCAGTCGGCTGTGGCTCTGCCCCGTCAGCTCCTGGATCTGCAGGAGCTGCTGCTCAATCTGCAGCAGACGGTGCCCCAGATCGCCCCGCACCCGCTGCATCAGTTCCGATGTCGAATGCAGACTGTCCTGCAGCTCCCGATTCTGCCGCCGCAGCTCCAGAAACACCGAGTCCTGCCGCGCCTGCAGCCCCAGCACAGACTCGCGCAGGGTCTTCACGTCCTTCTTCGTCGCGCAGGCGGATGTCGCGGCCGCCGCCGCCAGAGGCAGCAGCAGCAGCCGCGCCGTGCACGCCACTGCCCGGCGAGCCATGTGCGGAATACGAGCCGGGCGGCCGGCCCCGACGCGTTTGACGGAACCGGCGTCCGCCCGGACTCTTCCTGCTGCGCTGGGGCCCCTCGGCCTCACCGCGTCCCCGCCGCCCCGCCCAGCGTCTCCTCGCCCGCGATAATGTGGAACTCGGCCCGCCGATTCTGGGCCCAGGCATCCTCGTTGTGCTCCGGAATCAACGGGCTCTCCTCGCCCCGGCTCGCCAGCTCGAAGCGCGCAGGCTCCAGCCCGTACCCCGCCAGGAAGTCCCGCGCCGCAGCCGCCCGCCGCATGCCCAGGGCAAGGTTGTATTCGACGGAGCCGCGCTCGTCCGCGTGCCCCTCGATGCGCAAGCGCAGCTCCGGGCGAGCCCGCAAGATGCCGACTTTGCGCACCAGGACTTCCTCGCCGTCGGCGCGGATCTCCGAGCGGTCGAAGTCAAAATTGACCATCTCGGCCACAATCTCCCGCGCCCGGGCCGACTCCTCGGCCGCCGCCGCCGCCCGCGTACGTGCCTCCTCGGCCGCGCGCCGCCGCGCCTCCTCTTCCGCCCGCCGTCGCGCCTCCTCCTCGGCGCGCAGCCGGGCCTCGTCCTCCGCCTGACGCTGCGCCTCCAGTTCCGCAGCCGACGGCGTTGGCTGCTCGGGCTCCCCACGGCCGCAGGCGCCCAGCATCAGCAGGCCGATCAGTGCGGGGACAACGAGTGTGCAGTGCCTCATCGCATCTCCTTGTGGTGAAGAGTGGATACCTGCCTTCGGGCCGCAGCGACTAAAGACCACGGGCTGCCCGTGCCGACGCGCGCAGCAGCGTCGGCGACCAGTCGGGCAGCAGAAAGCGACCACCAAGGATCAACGGCCGCGTGCGGCCGGTCACCGTGTCGATAACATACAATCCTGCCCCGTCCCCGTGCACCCCACTGAACACCAGGTGCCGCCCGTCCGGCGCCCAGCTCGGGTCCTCGTTCCTCCCCTCGGACGTGAGCTGCTGGACCGGCGCACCCGGCCGCGCCGCGTCCGCCACCATGATCTGGTGCGCGCCGCGCGAGCGGCCATGGAACGCGACCAGCGTCCCTTCCGGGGCCCAGGCCGGTGAAGTGTAAAAGCCCGGCTCGCCATAAACAAACGGGGAGATCAGCGTCGCCTCCCCACCCTCGACCGACATCACATAGATATGAGGCTGTCCCAGCCGGTTCGAGTTGAACGCCAGACGCCGGCCGTCCGGCGAATAGCTGGGCGAAAGGTCGTCGCGCGCCGCGCGGGTCAGCCGCCTGAGGCAGCAGCGGCGCGCCAGATCGTACTCGTGCAGCTCGAGTCCGGATCCCGTCCACGCCGCGAAGGCCAGCCGCTCCCCGTTCGGTGAGTAGGCGGGCGTGATCGCCATGCCGCCCGCACGGCCGTAAATCACCCGCGTCTCCCCGCCGTTCAGCTCCCGCTCCAGCAACTGCCAGTTGCCCGGCGTCGTTTCCGCCGCATACGCTAGTCGCTCGCCGTCCGGCGACCACGCCGGCGAGACCAGGCCGCGCGACGATACCGCAACCCGACTGACGTTCTCGCCGTCCGACTCCACCGCCAGGATCTCGCCGCTGCCGTCGCCGTTGCGACGGACGAAGGCAATGCGTGACGCGGCCATTCCCGGCTTCCCCGTCAGCCAGCGTACCACCTGGTCTGCGGCCGCGTGGACGGCCATGCGCAACTCCCGCGCGCCGGTGTGCGGCAGCGGGAACGCCTGCATCTGCTTGACGGAGCCGTAGACGACGTCGTGCGCCGCAAGCCGCAGCAGCGAGCCGCCACCCTCCGCTGCCTCGATGCTCCCCGTCACCAGGTATACCACCCCGAGGCTGTTCCATAACCGGTACTCGATCAGCCCCGTGGCCAGCCGCTCCGGCACTTCGGCCGTCTGGAAGCGATCACTGTAATCCAGGTCAGTGCGCAGAATCGTGTGGATTTCCTGTGCTGTAGCCGCCAACTCCGGCTCGGCCGTCAGCGGCCGCACGGCCAGCATGGGCCGGAACACCGGCTGGTAGATCATCCCCAACCGCACCCCGGTGGGCAGTCGGCTGGTGTCCTGCTGCGCCGCCAGCGAAGGCGTGCACAGCCACGGAACCAGCAGCAGCAGCGCTTTACCCTTCATCGCCTCTCACTTCTCGCACGGCGGGCTCCCCGGCGGCTGGAAACAAAAGCTGATGGGCAGGCGGTCGCCCTCGAACCCTTCGGGCAGCCGGCCGAATGCCTTACGCCTCCCCGCCTGCTCCACCGCACCCATCGCCTCGAAGTTGAAAGCCACGTCGCCCGAGCCCCGTACCAGGCGAATGTCCTCCACCGAGCCATCGCGCAGGATCACGAAATAGACCACGGCCTCCGGGCCGCTCCGCCCGGTCCAGCGAAAGTAGCGGTGAAGCTGCTGAATGATGTTCTCCAGATACTCCGGGTACGGGAACTGCTCCCCCGAGAGCTGCACGTTCAGACCCGTGCCGCCCGGACTGCTCGCGTCAGGGTTGCGACCTTTGGTCGGCGCCGACTCCTTCCTTGGCTGGGCCGCCGCCGGTAGCTGCACCTTCGCCGGCGCCTTCCTGGCCGGCTGCGGCGGCGCGGGCACGGGCGGCGGCGGCTGCTGCGGCTTCACCACGCGCGGCAGTTCCGCCGCAGGCGCCGGCGGCACCACTTCCGGCTCGCCCGCCTGCTGCGGCGGCGGCGAGACGATATTCACCCGGTACACGCGGAACTCGGGCATGGCTGGCCGGGGCGCGAAGCCGGAGAACCAGAGCGCCGTCCCGGCCAGGGCGTGGAGCAGCAGCGAGCCGGCCACCGCGATGCTGCCCGGGTGGGCGTGGGCGGCAGCGGCGGGCCGGCGCCGGGCAACGTAGCGCCGCCCCAATCGCTCGGCCAGCATCACGGCGCCTCCACTTCCGGATCTGCCACCAATCCCACTTCCGTCACGTCCAGCTTCTTCATCAGGCCCAGCACCTGCAGCACGCGGCCGTAGGGCACGTCACGGTCGCCCTTCAGGTACGCGTTCCTGGTGCCCTTCCCCCGCACGTATTGGGGGAAGATCTCCTCGAAGTCGGCGAGCGAACGCACGGGCAGGTCGCCCAGATAGATGTTCCCATCCCGCGACACCGTCACGATCAGTCCTTCCGTGGCCGTGATCGGCGCCGAGGAAGCCTTGGGAAGCTGTACCTCCACACCCCCCTGCAGCATGGGCGCCGTGATCATGAAAATGATGAGCAGCACCAGCGCCACATCCACCAGATTGATCAGGTTGATGTCCACGCTCTCGGGAAGCGATTGACGACGACGCCGGCACGGCTCCCACATGCCTAGATCCGCCCCTCCCGCGCCAGCGTTCCAATGAACTCGCTCGTGAAGCCTTCCAGCTCGCCGCCAAAGAAGTTCAGCCGGCTCATGAAGTAGTTGTAAGCGATCGCCGCAGGAATCGCCGCCACCAGCCCCGCCACCGTGGCAATCAGCGCCTCGGCAATCCCCGGCGCGACCGCCCCGATATTGGCGGTACCGGCCGCCGTAATGCCCAGGAAGGCGTCCATCACCCCCACCACCGTCCCCAACAGCCCCAGCAGCGGAGCGACGGTACCGATGATGGCGAGCCAGACCAGTCCCGCCGCCAGGTCATCCTGCTCCTCGCCCTGCACTTTCTCGAGCACCAGCCGCAGCGCCTGCAACTGCGCCTCGCTCAGTCCCACGCTCACCGACGGGTTGTCGCGAAACGCGCCCGGCCGCAGCTCGGTGAAGAAGAGCACCCCGTGCCGAAACAACCGGGTGTAGGGGGAATCCGGGAGACGGTGCAGCGAGTTGTACACGTCCTCCAGCCGCTCGGTCCCCTCGATCGTCCGCAAAAACGCCGCCGCCTGCCGCTTCAGCCGCCGGAACTGCCCCAGCTTCCAGAAGATGATGAGCCAACTGATGAGCGAGAAGAGCGCGGACACGATCAGGATGATCTGCGTCTCCGGTCCGGCCTCCAGCAGCATCTCGAATGCGCCCTGTGGCGAGCGCCGCCCCAGTTGCGCCACTACATTCACGCGGCCGCCTCCTGGCTAATGTAGGCGTAAGTCTGTTCCAGCCCGGCCCGCAGCGCTACCCGGGCCGACCAGCCCAGTTGCTGCAGACGGCGGCTGTCCAGACAGGAGCGGCGCAGTTCCCCGGTGCGTGACGCCGCGTGCTCGATCGGCACCCGGCGCCCCGCCACATCCATGAGGAGTCGCGCGAGCTGGTACACGCTCGTCTCCGCGCCGGCGCCGACATTGAAGCACCGGTCATCGGGGTGGGCGGCCGGCGCAAGTGGAGCTTTCGTGAGC
>JACQVE010000280.1 GCA_016209965.1 Gemmatimonadota bacterium
CGAGCAGCGCGCGGTCGAGCGCGACCTGGTCCGCGGCGTCCAGCCCGACGACTTCGGGCGCGATCAGCTCGTTCACGTTCTGCACTGCGCGGCGCACGCCCTTGCCGCCGTAGCGCCCAGCCTCGCCGTCGCGCAGCTCGAGCGCCTCGAACTCGCCGGTCGAGGCGCCGCTAGGCACGGCCGCGCGGCCGCTCGCGCCGCTCTCCAGCACCACGTCGGCTTCGATTGTAGGGTTACCGCGGGAATCCAGGATTTCACGCGCGCGAATGCTGGCGATGGCAGACATTTCGTTCAGGACGCCCGGCGGGTGGGAGGCAGCTCTGCGAGCAGCGACTCGATCCGGCCGCGCACCTCGGCGATGAGCGTGTCGCGGTCGGCCTCGGTATACTCCACGGTCGAGATCGGCCGGCCAAAGCGAACAATAATCGGGCCGGGACGCACGTGCCAGGCGCCCTTGGGCAGGATCCGGCGCGTGCCGAAGATGGCGACGGGCACGATCTCGACCCCCGTGTGCAGCGCCAGCATGAAGGCGCCCTTCTTGAAGGGCAAGAGCTGCCCCGTTCGCGTGCGTGTGCCTTCCGGGAAGATCACCACCGAGCTGTTGTCGCGACGGATCAGCTCACCCGCCTGCTCCAGCGAGCGGATGGCGGAGGCGCGGTCGCCGCGATCAACCGAGATGTGGCCGGCCGCCTTCCAGGCGCGGCCAAAGAGCGGGATCGCCTCCAGCTCCCGCTTGGCCACGAAGCGGTAGCGCTTGGGGATGACCGCGGCCAGGGCAAAGACATCGTACCAGGACTGGTGGTTGGCCGCGAAGATCTGCGGACCATCCAGCTTGACGTGCTCGAGCCCCTGCAGCCGCACGGGCGTGCCGCTCACGCGCAGCATCCAGCGGGACCAGGCGCGCGGCGCCCAGTCGTAGATGCGAGTGCCAATGCCCAGGAACGCGGCCAGCACAACAAGTCCGGCCAGCAGCAGCGTCGCCACCAGTAGGTTGAGTATTATCCAGAGGCTGCGGATCACTCGGCAGCTCCCTCGAAGTGGCGGAACCCCTTCACGCGCAGCGGCTCGGTCCGGCCCTCCTTGCCCGGGACGACGACGCCGCTCCCGGCCCGCACTTCGCCCACCGCGCTCAGCCGCACGCCGAACTCCCGCTCAAATTCGCCAACCAGCGGCGCGACGCGGCCGGCCGGCGCGGCAAAGCACAACTCGTAATCCTCGCCGCCGCCCAGCGCCAGCTCCCAGATCTCCTGTGCAGCCGATACCTCCTCGCTCAGACAGGCACTGACGGGCAGGACCTCCGGATCGAGAACAATCGCGACGCCGCCGGCCGCAGCCATGTGCGCGGCGTCGCCGGCCAGGCCGTCGGACAGGTCAATGAGCGCGTGCAGCACACCCTGCTGGGCGAGCCAGCGCGCCTCGCGGATGCGCGGGCGTGGCCGCGCGAAGGCGAGGCGCGCGGCGGGCGGCGGCGGGCGGCCGCGCCGCCAGGCGCGGACGGCTGCCGCCGCCGTGCCCAGCTCTCCCGTAACCCAGAGCTCATCGCCTGGCCGCGCGCCGGCGCGCAGCACGGGCGGCTCGGCGCGGCCCAGCACGACCACGTCCAGGACCAGTGGTCCGGGCGAGGCGGTCAGGTCTCCGCCCAGCAGCATGGCGCCGGCCTCCCAGGCGGCCGTTCGCGCGCCCGCCATGATCTCCGTGGCCGGCTCCGGCACGTCCTCGGGCGGCACGGCGAGTGCGACCAGGATGCCGAGGGGCTGAGCGGCCATAGCCGCCAGGTCACTGAGCGACGCGGCCGCGGCGCGGTAGCCGATCTCCTTCGGGCTCAGCCAGTCGCGGCGGAAATGCACGCCCTCGACGGCCAGGTCGGCGCCGACCACCAGCCCGCCGGCCAGCACGGCGCAGTCGTCGCCCGGGCCGACCAGCAACTGGTTCGCGGTCGGTCCGCCCTCGCCACTCTCCGCGCCGGCCGCGAGGAAGCGGCGGATCAGGTCGAACTCGGCGCCGGCGCCCAGGGCAACGCTCCTCACGGCCGCCACGCCAGCCGCAAAGCGCCGGCGGGCGTGGCCACCCAGACGTGGTCGCCCACTGGCAGCACGCGGCGCACCGGCCCCTCCGGAATGTCCGGGCCCACCAGGTAGTACGTCCACTCGCGCCGCTGCTGGTCCCACCGGCCCACGCCCGCGTCGCCACCCACCCAGAGCTGGTCGCCGGCGGCGGCCAGCGTGCGCAGCCGGCCCAGCCCGCCCAGCGCCGCCTCGCGCAGCGGGCCCTGCCACTCGCGCCCGTCATAGCGGTAGAGTGCGTCCGGCGTGATGGCGAAGACGGCGCCGAAGGCGGGGCGCACGTCCGTCACCGCCGTGGCCAGGGCGGGCAGCCGCTCGGCCGCCGGTGCGCGCAGCGGCTCCGCGCCCGCGGAGGGGATGAGCCAGAGCCCGACCTCGGCAGCGATCCAGAGGCTGTCCCGGCTGCTGGCGAGGCCGTGGATGGCACGACCCGGGAAGAGCGTCGGCCCGACGACGTCGCCCTCGCCATCCACGGCGACCAGGCCGCGGCGCGTGCCGACCCACACGCCATTGCCCGCCCGCGCCAGCACCCGGGCCTCGGCCGCGGGCAGGCCATCGCCTTCCGTATAGCGCCGCCAGCGCCCCTGCCGGTCGTAGCGGAAGAGGCCGTCGGCAGCCGCGAACCAGATGGCCACGCCGGTGGCGAGCACGTCGTTCACGTAGCCGGCCGGCGCGCCGTCGTAGCCCGCCTCGAAGTGACGACACTGCTGCAGCGTCAGCTCGCATTGCGCGATCCCGCGGCGCGCGCCCTGGCCATCGCCGCCGAACCACAGGAACCTGCCGTCCAGCGCCAGGGCGCCTGCGCCACGCCCTGGCAGCCCGAACGTCAGCCGCTCCGCATCCATCCGGCGGCTGTCGTAGAGGAGCAGGTTGCCGCCGTAGGTAGCCACCCAGTACCGGCCCGGGCTCGCGGCAGGCGCCACATCGCTGATCGGCCAGTGACGCAGCCGCTCGTCCATCTCGAGTGTGCCGCGCAACGAATGGAAGAAGGGGTCCATCCGGCCGAGCCGTTCCGCCGCCGATCCGCTCCCCTGCCCCTGTCCGCCCGGGACCTGATCGGGCGGCACCGTCTCGGCAAAGGAGGAGCCGCGCCGCACCCGCTGCCAGCCGCCGGGCACGGCCAGGTACAGCGCGTTTTCCCGCACGTCCCGCCCGGGCACGATCTGCAGCACGGGCCCGTCCGCCACCACGCCGTACCGCTCGAAGCCGCCGAACACGAGCCGATAGGCGAGCAGCTCGCCGCGGGCGGTCCCCAACCAGAGTGCGTTCGCGACCTCGTCGTACACCATCGCCGTCACCCGCTCGCCTGCCGGGTAGCCGTCCTCGGCCGTGATCGGCGGCAGCCAGCTCCGCGCGACGAAGTCGTAGACCTCGAGGCCCCAGGGCGAAGCGGCGTAGACGCGGCGCGCGTCGACGGCCACGGCACTCAGCTCATGGAACGCCGTCAGCAGCACCCGCTCGTCCGGCCGCCACAGTCGCCCGGTCTGGGCCGACCCCTGCACCGCGGCCAGAACCACGGCCAGGGCGCAGAGCGGCAGGGTCGATTCAGGGATGCGGGTCAAGAACACCTCAGGTCTGTCACCCCGAAGGGAGCCAGGGGGAGTCGACTCATGGTACACCACCGCCTGAGCGCGTTCCGGCACCAGTGCGTGGGGCTGACCTCACGTTCATGTCATCCCGAGCGCAGCGAAGATCTTACCACCGCGGCGGCTGGTCGAACGTGATGAACGGCAGTTCGAGCGGCGGCGTGGCGGGGCCGGGGTCGGCGAACGCCAGGTGCATGCACTCCGCGACATCGCGCGGCGTGAGCGAGCGGCCGCGTGCGGCGAGGTCCGCGGCGCGGCCGGAGTAGAACAGGCCGAGCGCCGCCGCTGTACGCGCCGGCGCACCGCCGGCCAGGAACGCGCCAATGGCGCCGGAAAGCTGGTCTCCCATGCCGGCGGACGCCACGTCCGAGGAGCCGACCGTGTTCACCAGCACCGGCTCGCCCGGCGCGCCGATCACGGCGGGCGCACCCTTGAGCAGCACCACGCACCCCAGGCGCCCGGCCACCTCCCCGGCCACGGCCACACGCTCGCGCAGGATTCGCTCATTAGGCCACCCGTTGATCCGGCTCATCTCGCCGGCATGTGGCGTGATCACCAGCGGCCGCGCGGCCGCGACCCGCCCGAGCCCATCCCCTTCACTGGCCAGCATGGTGATGGCGTCGGCATCGAGGAGTGTGGGCCGGCCAGCGGTGAGGTCCAGCACGCGGTGCAGCACGGCGCGGGCGTCGTCGCCAATACCCAGGCCGGGGCCGGCAAGGACGGCATCGGCATGGGCCGCCATCCGCTCGACCGCCGCCTCGTCCTCGCGCTCGGCGAAAACCGCTTCCGGCACGACTGCCTGCAGTGGCTCGCGGTTCGCGGCCGCCGAGACCAGCCGGACCAGGCCCACGCCTGCGCGGATGGCGCCCAGGCCCGCCAGTGCCGCGGCGCCTGCCATGCCGCGGGAGCCCGCCAGCACCAGCAGCCGGCCCACCGAACCTTTGTGCGCGTCCGGC
>JACQVE010000281.1 GCA_016209965.1 Gemmatimonadota bacterium
CCTGAAAACCGGCCGCGTCGAAACCCGCGAGGGCCTGATCGCGCCCTTGTTCACGTTCCGCAGGCGCTCGCAGCTCGACCTGGGCGACGGCCTGGTGTTCACCGAGGTCGAGTTCTTCGACCGCACCGGGCCGGGCCTGCCGCGCGCCACCGAACGGCGCTGGGACTTCGGCGACGGCATCAGCGCCGCGGAAACAAACCCGCGCCACGTCTATCTGCGCGGCGGCGTGTTCCGCGTGACCCTCACCCAGACTGACGCCGCGACCGGAAGTTCGGGCCGCATCACCCGCGTGCTCGATGCGGATATCCTGTTTCACCAGGGCCACGAGTCCGGCCGCGCTCAACGTTACCTGGAAGTGGTCGAGCGTTACGACTTCGCGAAACTCGGCGCTCGCGACCTGGAGCGCGTGTTCACGCTGATCAACCAGGTGGAGGACGCCGGCGCCGTCGAGCAGCGCCTGTGCGAAGCCTACGCCGCGCTCGGCGACCAGGGCGACGCGCGGGCCAGGGGCCGCAGTCTGGCGCGGCTGGGCGAGATCTGTCTCGTCGAGACCGAAAACTTCGACGCCGCCAAGTCCTGGTACCGCCAACTGAGCGCAAGCGCCGCCGTCGAGGACCAGCGCGAAGCCTGGTTCGGCTTGGGCGCGGTCGCGGTGGCGCAGAACGACGCGGCGGCGGCGCAATCGGCGCTGGCCGAGGCGAAAAAGCGCGCCAACCCTTGGGACGCCGCGCAGGCGCGACGGCTGGCGCTGCTGGAGGGCGACATCGCGCGCATCCAGGGCAAGCGCGACGCCGCCCTGAAGGCCTATCGCCGGGCCGCCGAGTCTCTGATCGGGCGCTCGATGCAGCAAGACGAACTGCTGCGCCACGCCTATCCGCCGCGCGTGCAGAACTTCCTCTTGCGGCGCGAGTACCGCCAGGCCCGGCAGGAGTTGGCCGACTGGGCCGAGCGCTTCCCACAAGCGCGTCTCGACGGCTACTACACCACGCTCTGGCAGCGCGTGCAGCTTGCACAAAAGCACTATCGCGGCGCCGCGCAGGCCGGCGACGCCTTTGTCGCCTGCTGCCCCGGCGACACCTACGCGGCGGAGTGTCTGTACCTGGCGGCGGTGGCGAAATACGGGCAAGACGACGACGCCGGCGCGCTGGAACGCATGGAAAGGCTGATCAAGGACTATCCGGAATCCGACAAACGCGGCGAAGCCGAAGTCTTCATGCGCAAGCTGCGCGAAAAGTGAAAAGAAACCCGGCGGGCAGGCCTTCGCCGGGTGCATGCGCTCTTTCATGTAAACGGGATGTCAGAAACGGTAGGTTAGGGGTGAAGTGCTTCCTCTTTCCCCGGAGTTTCCGATGTCCAACATTCCTGAACTTCCGCTCTCTCGGGATCCGTTCTGGCGCGACCTGGTGCCGTTGTTGAAGCAGGCCGTTCTCGATCGTTTGTCCGCCGCCTTGGACACCGGCGATGCCGGTCTGTTCGCCGCCAGTGAAGAGGGTTTCCGCCACGACTGGCTGCGCTTGGGCGAAACCGTGTACGCCCAGTTGGCCCAGCAGCGCGTCGACCAGTGGGAAGCAGAGCATCCGCCCGCCGCGGAACGCTGTCCTCGCTGTGACCGCAAGGTCCAGAACCAGGGCCGCCAGGCGAAGACCTTTCGCACGCTGATGGGGCTGGTCGAACTCCAGCGCGTCTACGTTCGCTGCCGCTGGTGTGGCGAGAGTTGGTGCCCGGCTGAGCGCGGCCTGGGCATCGCGCCGGACACCTTCAGCCCCGGCGCGCAGGCGCGCATCGTGGCCGCAGCGGCGCAAGGGGCCTACGAGCGCGCCTCCCGGCACCTCGCGGATGCCTACCGCATCGAGGCCTCGGCCACGACCATCGGCACGGTGTGCGAGACCGTGGGCCGCGACCTGCAAGGCCGGCAAGACCGCGCGCCGAGCGTGGCGCCGCCCTTGACCGACCGGCAGGGCAAGCCCTCGGCGCTGGGCGTGCTGCAACTCGACGGCGTGAGCGCGCCGGTGCGGGTACCCGGCGGTCGCGAGTACCGCGAAGTGCGCGTGCTGCGCCTGGAAGACGGGGCCGGCGAGCAGACCACGCTGCACGCGATGGTGGGCGCGCACGATCAGGTGATGGAGACCACCAGCCGGTTGGTGAACCGTCGCATGGGCTTGGGCCTGGACCAGCGCGTCGGGCACAGCGTGTTCGTGCGCGACGGCGCGCGCTGGATGGCCCACGACGCCCAGCAGTACCTGCCCGGCGTCGCGCAGGTGCTGGACTTCTACCACCTGTTCGAGCACGTCGCCGAGTGGACGCGGGCCGTGCACCCGGAGAACGCCTTGGCGGCCGCGGCGCTGCGCGAGCGGCTCAAGGACGTGGCGCGGCACGAGGGCGGCGTCGCGCTGCGGACGGCGCTGGTCGAGCACCACGCCGCGATCACGGCGACCGGGGGCGCCGATGCGGCACCGGCGCTGCCTCCTGACCGGCGGGCCGCGCTTGAGGCCGCCACCACGGCCTTGCTGCAGTACCTCGACGGGCAGTTGCCGTACACCGACTATCCGAGCTACCGCGCGCAGGGCTGGCCGATCGGCTCGGGGGCGGTCGAGAGCGCGTGCAAACAGGTGGTGACGCAGCGCATGAAGGGCGCGGGCATGGCCTGGAGCGAACGACGCCTGCCGCTCTTGGCCAACCTGCGCGCGCTGTACCTGTCGCGCTTGTCCTGGGATGCCTACTGGGAACTCCGCCGCCAGGAATGCCGCGTCCCCGCCGCCCAAGCCCCGAAACCCTACGCCCTGTCCGCCTGAAAAGGCATGTACACCCTGCTCGGCTTGGCCCGTGATATACTCCTTGACGGCCTCTTCTTGCGACTTGCTGACCGTGAAAACGCTGTAGCCCTCCTGCCACGCGAAGGGGCCAAGCGCCGGAAAGGTGTTATGGACCCATTTCGACGAACGTGTCTTCACGGTGCGCATCAGGTCCGAGATGGTCGCGCCTGGCCACCACCGGAGATACATATGAATGTGGTCCTCGACGCCACCGATGTCGTAGGGCACGCCTTTCTCGGCTCGGACAATGCCGCCGATGTAGGGATAGAGGCGTTCTGCGAGGTCGAGCGTGATCCATGGCTCGCGGTGCTTGGTGCTGAAGACAATGTGCAGGAGAATCTGGGAGTAGGTGCCGGGCATGTCGGGCCTTTCTGTTGACAGTGCGCTTCCTTTGCCCCTCCGGGGCAAGAAGAAAAAATCAGGGGGGACCGTCTTCCACGGGTTCCGCGACGCTCAGAGTAGCGTCGCTCCACCCGTGGCGACAGCCCGACGCCCCGCTGGGGCGTTCAC
>JACQVE010000282.1 GCA_016209965.1 Gemmatimonadota bacterium
CAGTTCGAGGGCGTGCTGCCCTACTGGGTGATCGGGAGCGTGGTTGCGGCCAGCGTGATCACGGAGCTGGCGCCGCTGCTGACGGGGATCGCTCTGGTGGGGATCGTAGGCGCGCGCATCGCGGCGGAGCTGGGCGCCATGGAGGTGACGGAGCAGGTGGACGCGCTGGAGGTGATCGGCCGCGACCCCGTGACCTATCTGGTGGTGCCGCGCGTGCTGGCTGGAGTCCTGGTAGCGCCCGCCCTGGTGGCACTGGCGCTGGCCGCCTCGCTGTTCGCCGGCTGGGCCGTGGCCGTGCTGGTCACGCCGGTCAGCTCGGCCGACTTCTGGTTCGGCGTGCGCTATTACGTTCGTGATTTCCCGTTCTTCTTTGCCTTGATCAAGGGCGCGGCGTTCGGCCTGGCCATCACCTTCATTGCCAGCTACGTGGGGCTCGAGGCGCAGGGCGGCTCGAGCGGGGTCGGCCAGGCCACCACGCTGGCGGTGGTGGCCATGGTCTCGGCCCTGCTGGTGCTGGACACCCTGTTCGCGCCGCTGCTGAAGGTGGTACCGGCATGATTCGAATCGAGAAGCTGCACAAGACGTTGGGCGGGCAAGCCGTGCTGCGAGGCGTCGACCTGACGGTTCAGGCGGGAGAGATCCTGGCGCTGGTAGGCGGATCCGGCGCGGGCAAGAGTGTGCTGCTCAAGCACATCATCGGCCTGATCACGCCGGACAGGGGCGAAGTCTATGTGGACGGCCGCCCGGTAGGCCGGGCCAGCTACGCCGAGCTGGCCGAGCTGCGCCGGCGCATGGGCTACGTCTTCCAGGATGGGGCGCTGCTGGACTCGCTCACCATTCGCGAGAACTTGCGGCTGGCGCTGGACGACGACGCGTGCGCGAGCGACACCGCTTACTGCCCCCGCCGTATTGTCGAGACCCTGGCCACGGTGAACCTGGACGAGACCGTGTTGGACAAGCGGCCCAACCAGATCTCGGGCGGGATGCGCAAGCGAGTGGGGGTAGCGCGCGCGCTCATCAACGGTGCGGACATCATCCTGTACGACGAGCCGACCACCGGGCTGGACCCGCAGAATGTGGCGCAGGTGAACGAGGTGATCCTCAAGGCACGGCAGCAGTTGGGCGCCACCAGCATTGCGGTGACCCACGACCTGGCCGCCGTGGGCGCCGTTGCCGACCGGGTGGCCCTGCTGGCGGGCGGGTGCATCCGCTTCCAGGGGACGCCCCGCGCCTTCTTCGACTCCCGCAATCCCTACGTGCTGGCGTTCCTGGGTCAGGGCGCCGGCGTGCTGGCGGAGGTCGCCTGATGGCCAGTTACGACCGGGGCCGCGACGCGGCGCGGGTGGGCGGCCTGATGGCCCTCGCCGTCGTAGTCTTCAGTGCGCTGTTCCTCTGGCTCACGGACCGGGGCTTCGCCCGCCACCGCGCCGACCTCTACGTCCGGCTCCCCAGCGCGGAGCGGCTCAAGAAGGGCGACCCGGTGCTCTTGCGGGGTGTGCCCGTAGGCGACGTGCGCGGCCTGGCCTTCGCGCCAGACGGCGGCGTCGTCGTGCGCACCCGGCTCAAGCGCCGCCTGACCCTCGGCAACGACGCCACAGCCTCGCTCGTGGCGGTGGACGTGTTCGGCGCACAGTCCGTGGTGCTGCGCGAGGGGTCGCCGGCGGCTCACCAGGTCCAGGATGGGGACACCCTGCCGGGCGCGGCAACGCCCTCCCTGGCCGCCCGGGCCGAGGCCCTGGGCGCCGGCGCGGAGCGGCTGCTGGGCGATACTACCGTGACCCTGGTGCACGGCTCGCTGGCCGGCGTGGCCCGGGCCGCCCTCGAGCTGCACGACCTCCTGGCCGGTGCCAACACGCTGCTCGGCACGCAGAGCGCCAGCCTGGCCGCGGCCACGGCCAACCTGGCGCAGCTCAGCCGGAACCTCGAGGGCGCTACCCACGGCCCGGAGCTGGCCGCCACCGTTGCCAACCTCCAGGCCACGACCGCCAACCTGGCCGCCATGACCGCCAACCTCGAAACGGCGTCCGCGACGTTCGGCCGCGTGCTGGCCAGGCTCGAGACCGGCCAGGGCACAGCCGGCCGGCTGCTCCACGACCCGGCGCTCTACGAGCGCGCCTTTGCCGCCACCAGCAGCCTGGACGCGCTGCTCCGCGACGTGCGCGAGAACCCCAAACGCTACATCAACGTATCGGTCTTCTGAGCAAGCGCCGTTGGGCTCGTCGGCCCGAGCCCGCACGCCACCGCAAGGGGGACGCCCCGCCTGGCGCGCCCGCTGCGTCCCTGCAGCCCCGGCGGACCTGGGGCCAAGCGGCATAACATTCCGCTGCCGCGCAGGGCCGGCCACGGTGGCCCCGCAGCACGCACCCCCCACTCAGGCTACGGCTGGCTCCCAGGCAAAGGCCTCGAACTGCTCGTCCAGCGGCGTCCTGGCAATGTGGTTCGTGTAGTTGCTGAGCGTCTTCATGGCCACGCCCACCAGCACCTCCAGCACCTGGTCCCTGCGGTAGCCCGCGTCTAGGAACGCCTGCAGCTCCGCTGCCTCCACGCGCCCGCGCTTCCCCACCACACCAGCGGTGAACCGCCGGAGCGCTTCCAGCTTGGGATCGCCCAGCGGCCGGTGCTCGCGCACGGCCTCCACCTGGTCAGCCGCCAGGCCCGCCATCTTGAGGCCCGCCGAGTGCGCCGCCACGCAGTAATCGCAGCCATTGGCCACGCTGGCCGACGCCAGCACGAGCTGCCGCTCGACCGGCGTGAAAGCGGTTTGCTCCACGAGCTGCGCCAGCAGCGCGTAGGCCTTAACGGCCGCCGGCGCCGCGGCCAGCTCGCCGATCAGGTTGGGCAGAAACCCAAACTTCTGCTGGATCGACCGCATGGTCTCCCTGGACCCCGCCGGCGCTGTCTCAATGGTGTGGATCCTGAACTCGCCCATCTCACCTCCCCAGTTTCTTCGAGTAAAGGCTGCACTTCCGGATTCGGAAGATCGTTGCGAAACTGCATGAACAAAGCGGCCGGCGGGCCGAAGGGTTCCCCAGAGGCCGGTGCGTCAATCTGACCCGCTTCCACTTCCATGTGGTCGTCATCGGAACCAGAAATTCCCGCTGGCCGAGACGTTGCTGCGGACAAACCGCACGACTCCGTCTCTTTCCCAGCGCGCCCGCGTGACGAGACCGTAGCGGGCGTCGCACCGGCGGTCGCGCGGCGCCTAACGCGCGTCCGCGGCTCTCGCGAGGCGCAGCGCCTGCACCTCAGGCGCGCAGCGGCTCGAGCATCCGGCGTCGGCGTGGAGGGGCGGCCGCCGGCGCCGCGGCACGTCGCGCAACTGGGGCGTGTACGCGCCGCGGCGTTCAACCGGCGACGCGCGGGCTCAGCGTGCGGCCGGAACCGGCGCACAGCGATAGCGGAAACGGCTTTCGCGCCGGCCCGACACGTCCCGAGCGTCCCGCCGCGCCATGGTGTGGGCCGGTCCGCCGGATTAGCTTGCGTCAAGCCTTGATCCGCGCCCGGGAGGATTCGATGTCCACGCGCGAGCCTGTCCGACGGATGACGCTCGAGGAATTCCGCCGGCTGCCCAAAGAGGACGGCTATCGTTCAGAGCTGGTCCGGGGGCGTGTAGTCCGGTCGCCCGGGCCCGGCGGCCGGCACGGGGAGGTCGAGGCCAACGTCGTCTACCTGCTGAAGGAGTTGGTCCGGCGCACCGGGGCCGGCAAGGTGCTCTCGGGCGGAGCGAGTTACGTGCTTGAGCGTAGGCCCGACACCGTGCGCGGCCCGGACGTCTCTTTCCTCTCTCGGGAGCGCGTGCCTGCGGCCGGTCTGCCGGAGAGCTGGCCCGACCACGCACCCGACTTGGCCGTTGAGATCCTCTCTCCCTCGAACCGGCCCGGTGAGATACGGGAGCGGCTGACGGACTTCTTCCGCGCCGGCTGCCGCGAGGCCTGGCTCCTCAGCCCGCGCCGCCGGACGGTCGCGGTGCACCGCTCGCTCGATGATGTCCGGGTCCTGAGCGCGGACGCGGAGCTGACCTCCGCTCTGCTGCCCGGCTTCCGCTGCCGGGTCTGGGAGTTCTTCGAGTAGCCGCTGGAGCCACAGCCATTCCACGCGCGGGCGGCTCTCCCGTGCCATTCGCCACGGCTGGCGGGACCACTAAGCTCTCCTCCTCGCCTGCCGCGCATGAGGTCACGAACGGCATCAAATGACAGATCTTTCCAGCGCGCTCCGGAGGACCTTCGAGCTTCTCAAGCAGACGGAGCCCCTTCCGGACGAGCACGACGTTGTCTGGCAGGGTCCGTACTACATCCCGCGCCCGGGCAAGTGGTATCCGTCGCACTTCGTCCTTTATAGCGGGACACTGTACGCCTCACTTTCCATTCCGCCTGTGCGGCACGACCTCTCCTGGAGGATCGGTTCCGACGTTGTTACCTTCGAGCAAGGGTTTTCAATGGGGAATTACCGCCTCGGCGAAACCGAGTGGGCCGAAGCTTTGGCGCAGATCGAGCGGCGATTGCGGTCGGCCGTGAAGGGTTTTGCCACCTATAACCGCCGCGTCGAGAGGCTTCTTCCGCCGACCTGCCGCACTGGGAGAATCCAGCGCCATCTCACCTGGCCGACGGGGTGGAAACCGCCGCTGCCGCCGCGCGACATCAACCGGTTCGAAGAGGGGATCGAGCGAGCCAAGGGGCTGCCGCCGCTCGACGAGATGACGCTGTCCGCCTACCTGGATGCCGTCGCCGTGGCCTACGATTCCGTGTTCGAGGACCTTCGCCCCCTGTTACCGCTGGAGAAATACAAGCGCCGGGCGGACGGCCGGCACGGAGGGCTGCTGGATTTGCCGCCGCGCGACGCTGCAGCCTTTGCCAGGTGGTTCCATGACGGAAAGTGGGCCGGCACACATCCGTGGGAGATCGTCTTCGGCCATCCACACGGCATCATGATCGCGCCGCGTTACCAGACGGACACCAGGCTATGGCTGTACGCGCTGTGGGTGGATTCAGAAACCTGGTACGCGGCCGCCGCGCACATGGGCATAGCGCTCGCCGAGGCCGAGATTCCGTTCGAATTCCACGACTGGAAGAAGGTATCGGCCGCGCTGCAAGGCGTTGACAAAGTGGAGGTCGGCCCCGACCTCTACGCCGTAACCTACGAGGAGCTCGAACAGGAGAGACCCGATGCCCTGGGCTCGATCCGGTGGGACCCGATCCCCCGGATGGGCCCCATCACCCCGCACCAGACGTCGCGGGTTCGGGCTGCCGAGTCCGAAAATTGACCCCGCCTCGAGGCTCGAGCCCAGCCCGCCCTCGCCATCGTTGAGGCGGAAGGCGCCCACCCCCCCACGCGCTCCACTCCCCCGGGAGCAGACCCGGCGCGCTACTCGCTCCGGGCCGCAGCCATGCGCGGCACCCGGGGAAGCGCTGGCTCCGGGAACTTTCCGTCTCACCATCTCCTTTGCTAGGCAGAGGCGATTCTGCGGCACCGGATCGCCTTCTTGAACCGCTCAAATATACCCAGACAGGTATTTGGAAGCGAAGGTGAGGAAACC